>DATCLC010000107.1:0-5923 GCA_036564135.1 Solirubrobacterales bacterium | reverse complement strand
TCGGTCGCGGCGCGCAGCCCCATGAGCTCGGCGACGAGCTCGTAGGAGCGCAGGCGGTCCTTTTGGCCGTGCACCATGGTCGTGATCATGATCTCGTCGGCCTGGGTGTCGGCGATCAGCTTCTCGAGGCCGGCCCTCACGGTGTCGGGCCCGCCGATCACGGCTGAGCCGGAAAGCCCGCCGAGCAGCGCCTCCTCGGCCGGGGTGAAGTTGTGCCGGGCGGCCTCCTCGGGCGTCGGCAGGCGGCTCGGCATCCCGGCGCGCAGGCGCGCCATCGAGAGCTTCGACGGGCCCGCCAGATAGCGGGCGCGCTCGTCGTCCTCGGCGCAGATCACGGCGACGGCGACCATCGCGTAGGGCTCCTCAAGCCGCTCGGAGGGGGTGAAGCGCGACCGGTAGAGCTCGAGCGCGGGCAGCGTGTTGCGCGGCGAGAAGTGGTGCGCGAACGCGAACGGCCAGCCGAGCATCCCGGCGACCTGCGCGGAGTAGTCGGAGGAACCGAGCAGCCAGAGCTCGGGCTCGTACCCCGCGCCCGGCACGGCCGTGATGCCCTCGTACGGATGACCCTCGGGGAACTCCCCGCGGAACCACGCGATCAGCTCGGCGAGCTGCTGGGGGAAGTCCTCTGCCGAGAGCGGGTCGGCCGTGCGGCGCAGCGCGGCGGCGGTCGCGGGGTCGGTGCCCGGCGCGCGGCCGATGCCCAGGTCGATGCGGCCGGGGTGCAGCGCCTCCAGCGCGCCGAACTGCTCGGCGACCACGAGCGGCGCGTGGTTGGGCAGCATCACGCCGCCCGAGCCCACCCGGATCGTCTTCGTGTGCGCGGCGAGGTGCGCGATCAGGACCGGCGGGTTCGAGCTCGCGATCCCCGGCATGTTGTGGTGCTCGGCGACCCAGTGGCGGTGGTAGCCGAGCCGCTCGGCGAGCTGGATCAGCTCGACCGAGTTCGCCAGCGCCTCCGCCGGGCTTGAGCCCTCGCCGACCGGAGCGAGGTCGAGGACGGATAGCCTGGGGCCGCCTGCCGACACGAAATCCAGTCTGACAAAGCGCGGTCACGACCCCCTGAACGTCCGCTTATAGCGGGGAAATTTGGGGCCTTCCCCCCATTGTCCCGCGCCTGCCATTACCCTTTTGGGGCCGCGGACCTCCCCGACCGCGCTTTCGTCCAGGTGAAGAATTCGATGGCTGACAGACGGCCGGCGCCGACGCTGCGCCGGCCTCATGGTCTCTACGACCCGCAAAACGAGCACGACGCCTGCGGCGTCGCGTGTCTCGCGCGCCTTGACGGCGTGCCGATCCACGACGTCGTCGAGCGCGCGCTTTCGACGCTCGATCACCTCGAGCACCGCGGCGCCGAGGGCGCCGATCCAGAGACCGGCGACGGCGCGGGGATCCTGCTGCAGGTGCAGCCCGCGTTCCTGCGGGCGCGCGCCGCCGACTTCGGCGTCGAGGCCGGCGACGTCCCCGACCTCGGCGCCGTCGCGCTCGGCATGTGCTTCCTGCCCCACGACGAGGCCCGGCGCGCCGCGCTCGAGGCTCAGATCGCGGCCGGCGTCGAGGCCGACGGCCACCGGGTGCTCGGCTGGCGCGACGTGCCGATCGATCCCGAGGCGGCAGGCCGGATCTCGCGCCAGGCGATGCCGAAGATCCGCCAGGTGCTGATCGCGCGCGGCGAGGGCTGCCCCGACCAGGACTCCTTCGAGCGCCGCCTCTACATCATCCGCCGCCGGCTGGAGCTCGCCCACGAGGACCTCTACTTCCCCTCGTTCTCGTCGCGGACCGTCGTCTACAAGGGCATGCTCACCGCGCCGCAGCTCCGCGCCTTCTACGCCGACCTGCGCGACCCGGAGCTGATCAGCGCGCTCGCGATCGTCCACTCGCGCTTCTCGACCAACACGTTCCCGAGCTGGCCGCTCGCCCACCCGCACCGCATGGTCGCCCACAACGGCGAGATCAACACGCTCGCGGGCAACATCAACTGGACGCAGGCGCGCGAGGCGATCCTCTCCTCCCCGCTCTTCGGCGAGGAGCTGCGCGAGTGCCTGCCGCTGGTGAAGCCGGGCATGTCCGACTCGGCCGCCTTCGACCACGTCTTCGAGCTGCTCACGCTCGGCGGCCGCAGCCTCCCCCACGCGGCGATGATGATGATCCCGCGCGCCTGGGAGGGCCGCCAGGACCTGCCGCAGGAGCTCGTCGACTTCTACCGCTACCACTCGCGCCTCATGGAGGCCTGGGACGGCCCGGCCGCGATCGTCTTCACCGACGGGCGCGTCCTCGGCGCGACCCTCGACCGCAACGGGCTGCGCCCGGGCCGCTGGGTGGTGACCACCGACGGCTGGGTCGCGCTCTCCTCGGAGACCGGCGCGTTCAACGTGCCCGACGAGGAGGTCGAGCGCCGCGGGCGCCTGCACCCGGGCGCGATGTTCATCGTCGACCTCGATCGCGGCCGCGTGCTCGACGAGAACGAGGCCGAGCTCGAGGTCGCGCGCAGCCAGCCGTGGGGCCAGTGGGACGACGAGCGCACCGTCCACATCCGCGACCTCGACGTCGAGCCCGACACCGACGAGCACAAGGGCGTCACGAACGACGATCTGCGCACCCGCCAGCTCGCCTTCGGCTACACGCAGGAGGACGTCCGGATCGTGCTCACGCCGATGGCGCGCGACGGCAAGGAGCCGACCGGCTCGATGGGCGCGGACGTGGCGCTCGCGATGCTGTCGGAGCGCTCGCCGAGCCTGTTCGCCTACTTCAAGCAGCGCTTCGCCCAGGTCACGAACCCGGCGATCGACCCGATCCGCGAGCGGGTCGTGATGAGCCTGCGCACGAGCGTGGGCCCCGAGGCGAACCTCTTCGAGGACCCGGATACCGAGCCGCAGCTCGAGCTCGACGGGCCGGTGATCATGAACGAGCAGACGGCGACCCTGCGCCGGCTCGATAGCAACGGCCTGCGCGCGAAGGTGATCGACATCACCTGGCCGCTCTCAGAGGGCGAGGCCGGGATGGCGAAGGCGCTCGAGCGGATCCGCGAGGAGGCGAGCGCGGCGATCGCCGACGGCTACAACCTGCTGGTCCTGAGCGACCGCGCGCTGGGCCCCGACCGCGTGCCGGTGCCCGCGCTGCTCGCGACGTCCGCCGTGCACCACCATCTGGTCGACACGGGCGAGCGGGTGCGCGCTGGGCTCGTCGTGGAGTCCGGCGAGCCGCGCGAGGTGCACCACGTCGCCTGCCTGATCGGCTTCGGCGCGAACGCCGTCAACCCCTACACGATGCTCGACACGGTCTCGGCGCTCGCCGCCGAGGGCGAGGTCGGCCACGGCGTCGACGGGCGCCTCGCCCGGGAGCACACGATCGAGGCCCTGAACCTGGGCCTGCTCAAGGTGCTCTCGAAGATGGGCATCTCGACGATCAAGTCGTACACCGGCGCGAAGATCTTCGAGGCGGTCGGCCTCGACCGGGAGGTCATCGAGCGCTACTTCCCGAACACGCACGCGAGCATCAGCGGCGTGGGCGTCGAGGCGCTCGCCCGCGAGGCGCTCGACCGCCACGCGCGCGCCTTCCCGCGCGAGCACGGGTTCTCGGTGCGCTCCGACGTCGAGCGCGCGCTTTTGCCCGTCGATCACGAGCGCATCCTGCCCCAGGGCGGCGTCTACCAGTGGCGGCGCGACGGCGAGCGCCACATGTGGGACCCGGACACGATCGCCAACCTGCAGCGCGCCGCGCGCAACAACGGCGACGCCCGCCTGCACTACTCGATCTTCGCCGAGCGGGTCAACGAGGAGAACGCGCGCCACGGCCTGATCCGCGGCCTGGTGCGCACCCGCCCGCTGGGCCCGGCGATCCCGATCGACGAGGTCGAGCCGGTGAGCGAGATCCTCAAGCGCTTCTCGACGGGCGCGATGAGCCTCGGCGCGCTCTCGCCGGAGGCGCACGAGACGCTCGCGATCGCGATGAACCGCATCGGCGGGCGCTCGAACTCGGGCGAGGGCGGCGAGGACGCGCGCCGCTACCGCCGCGAGCCGAACGGAGACTGGAAGCGCTCGGCGATCAAGCAGGTCGCCTCGGGCCGCTTCGGCGTGACCGCCCACTACCTGGCGAACTCCGACCAGATCCAGATCAAGATCGCCCAGGGCGCGAAGCCGGGCGAGGGCGGCCAGCTGCCGGGCCACAAGGTCGACGAGTACATCGCGCAGCTGCGGCACTCGACGCCGGGCGTTGAGCTGATCTCGCCGCCGCCGCACCACGACATCTACTCGATCGAGGACCTCAAGCAGCTGATCTACGACCTGCGCACCTCGAACCCGAACGCCGAGGTGTCGGTGAAGCTCGCCTCCGAGCTGGGCGTGGGCACGGTGGCCGCCGGCGTCGTGAAGGCCGGCGCCGACCACGTCGTGATCGCCGGCCACGACGGCGGCACGGGCGCCTCCCCGCAGAGCTCGATCCACTCGGCGGGCGTGCCCTGGGAGATCGGCCTCGCCGAGACCCAGCACACGCTGATCGAGAACCACCTGCGCACGCGCGTGCAGCTGCAGATCGACGGCCAGATGCGCACCGGGCGCGACGTGGTCATCGCCGCCCTGCTCGGTGCCGACGAGTACGGCTTCTCGACCGCGCCGCTGGTCGCGACCGGCTGCATCATGATGCGGGTCTGCCACCTCAACACCTGCCCGGTGGGTGTGGCGACGCAGGACCCGGAGCTGCGCCGGCGCTTCGCGGGCAAGCCCGAGCACGTCGTCAACTACCTGGTGCTGGTCGCCGAGGAGGTGCGGCAGCTGCTCGCCGAGCTCGGCGCGCACTCGCTCGAGGAGATCATCGGGCGCGCCGACCTGCTCGCCACCGAGCACGCGATCGACCACTGGAAGGCGGGCGGCGTCGACCTCTCCGACCTGCTCGCCGTGCCCGACGCGCCGCCGCACGAGCGCCGCTTCGTGCGCGCGCACCTGCCCGAGCGCGAGGACCTCGACCCGCTGCGCCTGCTGGACGAGGCGCGGACGGCGATCCACGCGGCGACGCCGATCACGATCCAGCGCGAGATCCTCAACCTGCACCGCGCGGTCGGCGGCGTGCTCTCGCACGAGGTGGCCGCCAAGCACGGGCCCGCGGGCCTGCCCGACGAGACGATCCGGATCGAGCTGCACGGCTCGGCCGGCCAGAGCCTCGGGGCCTGGCTCGCCGCCGGCATCTCGATCGACCTGCAGGGGGACGCCAACGACTACGTCGGCAAGGGGCTCTCGGGCGGCATCCTCACGGTGCGCCCGCCGGAGGGCTCGAAGTTCGTCGCCGAGGACAACGTGATCGCGGGCAACGTGATCCTCTACGGCGCCACCGGCGGCCGGGCGTTCTTCCGCGGCCGCGTCGGCGAGCGCTTCGCGATCCGCAACTCGGGCGCGAAGGCGGTCGTCGAGGGCGTCGGCGACCACGGCTGCGAGTACATGACCGGCGGCGTGGTCGTGGTGATCGGCCCGACGGGGCACAACTTCGCGGCCGGCATGACCGGCGGGGTCGCGTACGTGTGGGATCCCGACGGGACCTTCCCCGAGCGCTGCAACCGCCAGCTCGTCGACCTCGACCCGCTCGAGGACGAGGACCGCGCCGAGCTGCGCGAGCTGCTCGTCGAGCACCACGCGCGCACCGACTCGGCGGTGGCCGAGCGCATCCTCGAGGGCGGCGAGGCGGCGATCGAGCAGTTCGTCAAGGTGATGCCGCGCGAGTACAAGCGCATCATCAACGAGCGCAAGCAGGTCGGAACGGTAGGGGCGCAGGCCTGATGCCGGATCCCCGCGGATTTCTCGAGGTCCCGCGCGCCGCGCTGCCCGAGCGCGACCCGGCCGAGCGCGTCAAGGACTACGGCGAGATCTACAAGGTCCTGCCGGAGCCCGAGCTGCGCCGCCAGGCCCAGCGCTGCATGGGCTGCGGCGTGCCGTTCTGC
>DATCLC010000106.1:0-19306 GCA_036564135.1 Solirubrobacterales bacterium | reverse complement strand
GAGCCCGCCGACACGTTCTGGCGAGCCGAGGAATACCACCAGTGCTACCTGCAGAAGCGCCGCGAGCGCGGCGGCCTGCTCTCCTCGCTGCTGCAGCACTGACCGCGCTCGCCCTGCTCGCCGCCGGCTGCGGCGACGAGGCGGACGAGCGCGAGGGTGGGGACGGCGTGGCGGCGAACGGCGGCACCGAGCTCGAGATCACGCTCGATCCCGACGGCGATGGCGGCCGCGAGCCGCTTGAGGCGAGCGTCGTCTGCGAGGAGGGCGGCGAAGCGCACCCAGCGTGCGCCGCGGTCGAGCGGCTCCCCGAGGACCCCGGCGCCGAGACGCCGCCCGGGACGGCCTGCACCGAGCTCTACGGCGGCCCCGACGTGCTCAGGGTCACGGGCACGCTGCGCGGTGCGCCCATCGACGCCGAGGTCACGCGCGCGGACGGTTGCGAGATCGCCCGCTTCGACCGCTTCGCCCCGCTCCTCGAGGAGCTCTTCCCGGACTACCGCCCGGGCGGCGCGCTCAACGCTGGGAGTTGAACAGCGGGTGCGGGTCGCCGATCCAGTAGCGCGGCCCGGCGCCGCGCTGCCCGGCGCGATCCCCGGGGTTGGCGAGCTGGCAGCGGTCCAGCGACAGGCACCCGCACCCGATGCACTCGGTGAGCCCGTGCTTCAGGCGCTGGAGCTCCTCGATGCGGGCGTCGATGCGCTCCGTCCAGGACGCCGAGAGCTTCGCCCAGTCCTTGCGCGTGGGCGCGCGGTGCTCGGGCAGCTTGTCGAGCTCCTCGCGGATCTCGTCGAGGCTGAGCCCGATCTTCTGAGCGAAGACGATGAACGCGATGCGCCGGATCACAGGCCGCGGGTAGATGCGGTGCCCGGACGAGTTGCGCTCCGAGGTGATCAGCCCGCGCTCCTCGTAGAAGCGCAGCGCGGAGGTCGCGACTCCGCTGCGCTCAGCGACCTGTCCGATCGTCAACCACTCCGACATCTCAAGTGCGCTTGAACTTAGCGGCTCGCGCCGATGGTTGACGGGTGCGTACCGGCTGTCAGGCGCACCGTCGGGGGAGCGACCCTCGGGTCGGTCTATTAGCTCGGAAGGGAGCGAGATGATTCGGTGGTGGCGACGGATGGATACGTCCACTCGCGTGTTGGCGGCAACGGCGGCGATCGGGTGCGTTGTGGCCCTAGCGACCGCCGGCTTCGCGACCTGGCTCGTCGTTGATCCCCAGTATTGGCTTCCGGGCGCGTACGCGGAGAAGGGTGAGCGTGGTGATCCCGGGCCACGAGGCCCACGGGGGCCGCGCGGGGCGCCTGGTCCGGTTGGCCCCTCGGCCGAGGAAGCGATCAGTGAAGTTGAGGCAGCGTTCGCTGAACTGGAGGCCCGCGTCGCGGACGCGGAGGATGCGATCGGTTACGTCGGCGATCTAAAGACCGCCATGGACGATCTGATGGCTCGTGTAGACAGCCTTGAGTGGGACCTCGAGAGTGTCTGCGACGAAACGGAGGCGTCGTTCAGGGAAACGGGTCTCTTCTCGTACTTCAGGCTCGGTTGCCCGATCTACTAAGTGCGCGCCAGGGCGCCGGTCAGGGTTGAGCTGTTCCCGCGGGACACCTGCCGAGCGTGCGATTCCGTTGTATGGGCAACGTTTCGCACGGCCGGCGTGGGTGGCGCGCGGCGGTGCGCCGCGCGGCTACAGGTTCACGGCAACGTACTTCGTCTCGAGGAACTCGTCGATGCCCTCGTTGCCGCCCTCGCGGCCGATGCCCGACTGCTTGACGCCACCGAAGGGGGCGCCGGCGTTCGAGACCATGCCCTGGTTGAGGCCGATCATGCCCGTCTCGAGCGCCTCGCAGACGCGCAGCGCGCGCTTGAGGTCGCGCGTGTAGACGTAGGCGACGAGGCCGTACTCGGTGTCGTTGGCCGCGGCGATCGCCTCCTCCTCTGAGGCGAAGCCCTTGACCGGCGCCACCGGCCCGAAGATCTCCTCGCGCAGCACGCGCGCGTCGCCGGGCACGTCGCCGAGGACGGTCGGCGCGTAGAAGTAGCCGGAGCCGTCGAGGCGCTCGCCGCCGATCACCTTGGTCGCGCCCTTCGAGAGCGCGTCCTCGACGAGCTCGGCGACCTTGGAGCGCTGGTCCTCGTCGATGAGCGGCCCGATGTCGACGCTCTCGTCGGTGCCGCGCCCCACCTTGAGCGAGCCCATCCGCTTTGCGAGGCGCTCGGCGAACTCCTCGGCGACCGGCGCGGCGACGTGGAAGCGGTTGGCCGACGTGCACGCCTCGCCGATGTTGCGCATCTTGGCGAGCATCGCGCCCTCGACGGCCGCGTCGAGGTCGGCATCCTCGAAGATCAAAAACGGCGCGTTGCCGCCGAGCTCCATCGAGACGTTGAGCACCTGGTCGGCGGCCTGCGCGATCAGCTTCTTGCCGACCTCGGTCGACCCGGTGAAGGAGAGCTTGCGCAGGCGCGGGTCGCTGATGATCGGCGCGGACACCGAGCTCGAGGACGAGCTGGTGATCACGTTGAGCACGCCGGGCGGCAGCCCGCAGTCCTCGAGGACCTGGGCGAGGGCGAGCATTGAGAGCGGCGTCTGCTGGGCGGGCTTGACGACCATCGTGCACCCGGCGGCCACCGCGGGGCCGATCTTGCGGGTGCCCATCGCGTTGGGGAAGTTCCAGGGCGTGATGAAGTAGCAGGGGCCGACCGGCTGGCGCATGACCAGCACGCGGCTCGCGCCGTTGCCGGCCACCTTGTAGTAGCCGTCGATGCGCAGCGCCTCGCCGGAGAACCAGCGGAAGAACTCGGCCGCGTAGGCGATCTCGGCCTTCGATTCCCTGATCGACTTGCCCATCTCGAGCGTCATCAGCAGGGCGAGCTCGTCGGCGCGCTCCTGCAGCGCGAGAAAGGCGCGGTAGAGGATCTCCGAGCGCTCGTTGGGCGGGGTCGCCGCCCACTCCTTCTGCACGGCGCACGCCGCGTCCAGCGCCGCCTCCGCGTCCTCGGGCGTCGCGTCGGCGACCTCGCAGAGCGTCTCGCCGGTCGCCGGATCCTCGACCGGGAGCGTCCCACCGCCGCTCGCGTCCCGCCACTCGCCCCCGATGTAGAGCTGCTTGGGAACCGCGTCTACGACAGCCGTTTCGCTGGTTGCAGTGCTCATAACGCCCTCCTTGCCGGTTGCGCTGAGCCTAACCAAGCGGTCGGGGCGGCCCCCGCGCGGGCGCGCAAGTTTGGACGAGGCGAATAGCGCGTACTTCAGGAATGCGCCGGTTCCGCCGACACCTGCAAGGGATGCTGCGAACCGGGACCAACCGCGACTTCAACCCGCCCCGTGGGTTCACGGTTGTGGGACGCATGGGCAATCGCCTGACATACGCAGCGCTCGCGGCTGCCGTGGGCGCCCTGCTCGCCGTCGGCGCGAGCCCCGCCGACGCCGCCTGGGTCGCCAAGGGCCGCGGCTTCGGCCACGGCGTGGGCATGAGCCAGTACGGCGCCTACGGGATGGCGAAGAATGGGCGCTCGCACAAGCAGATCCTGCGCCACTACTACACCGGCGTGAAGTTCGGCAAGGCCAAGGTCCGCGCCGTGCGCGTGTTGATCACGAGCGGTTTGAGCTCGGTGTACTTCTCGGGCGCCACTCGCGCCTGCGGGAAGAGCCTGAAGACGGGCAAGACCTACTCGTTCCGCATCGCTAGCGCGAGCCGCGTCAGCCTGCATCGGCCCAACGGCTCGCGGCTCACGGGCTGCGGCCGCGAGGGCGCCGCCCGCGGCGGCAAGTCGGTGCGTTACGTGGGCGTAGGCGTTTACCGCGGCCGGCTCATCGCCCGCGCGGTCAGCGGCACGCTGTACGCGATCAACCGGGTGGGGATCGAGGACTACGTGAAGGGCGTGATCCCCAACGAGGTCCCCGCCTCCTGGCCGGCGGCGGCGCTGCGCGCCCAGGCGGTCGCCGCGCGCTCCTACGCGCTCGCCACCCGCGTCAACGGCAACGGCTACAACCTCTACGACGACACCCGCAGCCAGGTCTACGGCGGCAAGTCCAGCGAGCACGCCTCCACGAACCGCGCCGCCAAGGCAACCGCCCGCCAGGTGATCAAGCACGGCGGCAAGATCGCGACCGCGTACTTCTTCTCGACCTCCGGCGGCCAGACGGAGAACTCCGAGGACGTCTGGACGTCCCGGGTCCCGTACCTGCGCAGCGTCAAGGACCCGGCGGACAAGGCCTCGCCGTACCACCGCTGGCGCGTGCGCTTCAGCAACGCCCAGATGAAAGCCCGGCTGGGCGCCTACTTCAGCGGCAAGCTGCGGCGCATCAAGGTCATCGAGACCGGCGCCTCGCCGCGGATCGTGCGCGCCCGAATCGTCGGCTCGAAGGGTTCCTCGGTCGTGAGCGGCGCGACGCTGCGTAGCGCGCTCGGGCTGCGCTCCACCTGGGTGCGCTTCAAGCGCAAGTAGGTCAGCCGTCCGGATAGGGCTGCAGCGGCACGCCGTGGTCGCTCTCCCGCATGCCGAGCTCGTACGCCGCGGCGCCCGCCATCGCCACGCGTCCGTGGCGGCGTCCCGGGCGCTCGACCTTGAGCTCGATGTCCGCGATCGAGCAGTTGATCGTGTTGTGCTCGGGGCCCTTCGGATCGGCGTACACCCAGGCGACGAAGTCCTTGAGCGGCGCCTGCACGCGCCCCCGAACGTTCACGCCCTTGCCGGGGAACGTGAACTCGCACTCGCCGGGACGCGCCTCGACGACGGTTCCGTAGACGTGCCCGAGGCCGCCGAGCCGGTGGGCCTCGCCGTCGAGAACGATCATCCCGTTCGCGACCCAGGGAGTGGTGAACGGGCCGATGCGGATGCGGCCGGCGGCGACGTCGAAGTAGTCGCCCTCGTTGCCGTTCAGGCCCGCCGCGTGCAGCCACACCCAGCGCTCGGCGTGCTCGGCGCCCCAGTTGTGGCCGACCATCCCGCGCCAGCCCGCGACCTCGATCGCCTCGTCGCCGAGCCGCAGCTCCCCGTCGAAGCGCGCGCTCGGGTGCGGGCTGAGCAGCTTCGTGCGCGGCAGCTTGGCGGTGTACATGCGCTCGTAGGGGAGGTGGTGCAGGGGCTCGGCGGCGTCGGTGAAGCGCAAATCCCACGACGCCGGGAGCGACTCGTCGGCGAGCGCGCCGCGCGCTGCGCCCGGCTCCAGCACCGCCTCTCCGATCCGGATGTAGGCGCCAGGCGGGAACGAGAGCTCTCCTGCGGGGACGGTTACCTTGCCGGCACGCGGCCCGTCGGCGTCGGCGTCGAAGTACGTGAGCCACAGCGACGCGGTCGCCTCGTGGCCGGGGCGCTGGTGGATCGTGTGCCGCAGCCACAGCGCCCGGCCGCCCTCGGGGCTCGTCGCTTTGATGTAGAAGCTCTCGTAGTGCGGCGATGTGGCCGCGAGCGCGGGAAAGCGCGCCGTCGTCCTCACGATCTCTCCACCCCTCCCGAGCGTCCGGGAATCCTCATCGGGCGTTGAACCTACACGTCTAGCCTGGGTTGCGTTGAAGCGGGACACACTCACAGCGCTGGGACTGGTGCTCGCGCTGGTCGCCGTGGCCGCGGTGGTCGCGAGCGCCGCGACCCTCGTGCTCGGCCTCGGCAGCGGCGATCCGCCCGAGGTCGACGTCGCCGAGATCGCGAGCGAGGCCGCCAGCCCGCCCGAGGAGGGCTCCGACGATCCGTTCGCCTTCTCCGAGGAGCGCGAGCGCGCGCTGGTGCGGCGGGCCAGCCTGGGGCTCTCGCACGTGATCTACGCGAAGAGCCCGGGCGGCGTGCAGGCGAGCGCGGAGCGCACCGACCGCTGGCGCCCGCAGATCGAGGAGGTCGCCGAGCGCCACGGCATCGACCCTGACACGCTCGAGGCGATGGTCTTCCTGGAGAGCGCGGGACGGCCCGAGGTGATGGCCGACGGCACGCCGCACTCGGCCACCGGGCTCACGCAGATCCTGCCCTCCACGGCGCGCGATCTGCTCGGCATGCGGGTCGACGAGGAGCGCAGCGCCGAGCTCACGAAGCGCATCGCGCGCGCCGCCGAGAAGGGCCGCACCGAAAAGGTGCGCGAGCTTGCCGCCGAGCGCCGCCGCGTGGACGAACGCTTCGATCCAGAACGCGCCCTGGACGGCGCGGGCCGCTACCTGCGCATGGCCGCGGACCGGTTCGGCTCGGAGGAGCTCGCCGTGGTCTCGTACCACATGGGCATCGGCAACCTGGAAAGCGTGATCGCCGCGTACACGGGCGAGGAGGTGGGCGACGAGCGCACCCGCGACGTGGTCGCCGAGCACGACCTCACCTACGCGCGCCTCTTCTTCGACTCCTCGCCGCGCCGCCACGCCGAGGCCTGGGAGATCCTGTCCCAGTTCGGCGACGACTCGGCGGTCTACCTGTGGCGGGTGACGGCGTCACGGCAGATCATGGCCGAGTGGCGCGAGAACCCCGAGGCCCTCAGCGAGCGCAACCGGCTTGCCACGGCGAAGGCCACGCTCGAGGAGGTCTACCACCCCGAATCCGAGACCGACGTCTACGACGACCCCGACGAGATCGCGGAGGCGCGCGAGGAGGGTGAGCTGGTGCCGATCCCGGACGACCCCACGCTGGGCTTCCGCGTGACCAGGCACCTCGGCGAGCTCGCGGACGAGCTGGGCGTGGACCGCGAGCTCTACCAAGCGCTGCGCCCAGAGGCGCTTGCCGCGCTCACCTATATGGCGTCGCAGGTGAAGGCGATCTCCGGGGTCGAGCGGCCGCTGCAGCTGACGAGCGCCGTGCGCGACCGCCCGTACCAGGAGGCGCTCATCGGCGTGAACGGCGAGGCGACGCGCGAGTACTCCCTGCACACCACGGGCTGGGCGTTCGATATCCGACGCGACTACGCGAACGACCGCCAGGCCGAGGCCTTCCAGTTCGTCCTCGACCGGATGCGCGCCCACGCGCTCATCGACTACGCGGTCGAGCCCGCCGCGATCCACGTCACGGTGAGCCCGTTCGCGCGCGAGCTGACCGAGTAGGCGGCCTACACCTTGATCGTGATCACGTCGCCGTCCTGGACGATGTAGTCGCGCCCCTCGAGGCGCAGCGTGCCGCGCTCCCGCGCGCCCGCGTAACCGCCCGCGTCGACCAGCTCGTCCCAGGGGACGACCTCCGCGCGCACGAACCCGCGCTGGATGTCGGTGTGGATCTTGCCCGCGGCCTCCCAGGCGGTCGACCCGCGCTTCAGGTTGCGCGACATCGCCTCCTTGTCCTCGCCGGCGGTGAAGAAGCTGATCAGGTCGAGCAGCCTGAACGCGGCGCGGATCACGCGCACAAGCCCGGCCTCGGTGATCCCGAGCTCCTCGCGCAGTTCGCGCGCCTCCTCAGGGTCGTCGATCTCGGCGAGTTCCGCCTCGACGCGCGCGCTCACCGCGACGGCTTGGGCGCCCACCTTCGCGGCGTGCTCGGCGACGGCGGCCGGCACCTGCTCTGAACCCTCGTCGACGTTCGCGACGTACAGGACCGGCTTGGAGGTGAGCGCCTGCAGGAGCCGGGGGGCGTCCGGCGCCTCCTCGGGCACCGGGACGTCCCGCACGGGGCGGCCCTCCTCGAGCGCGGCGACTACGGCCTCGAGCCAGTCGCGCTCGGCGATGAGCGCCTTGTCGCCCGACCGGGCCTGCTTGGTGACCCGCTCGAGCCGGCGGCGGGCCTGCTCGAGGTCGGCGGCCAGCAGCTCCAGCTCGATCAGCTCGATGTCGTCGGCGGGGTCGACGCGGCCCTCTGGGTGGGGAACGCCGCTGGACTCGTGGGCGCGCACCACGTGGCAGATCGCGTCGGTCTCGCGGATCGCGGCGAGGAACTGGTTGCCCAGGCCCTCGCCCTCCGACGCCCCCCGCACGAGCCCAGCGATGTCGTGGAACTGGATCGTGTCGAAGACCACCTCCGAGGAGCCGACGACCTCGGCGACGCGCTCGAGGCGCTCGTCGGGCACGGGGACGACGGCGACGTTCGGGTCGATCGTCGTGAACGGGTAGTCGCCGGTCTCGGCGCCGCCCTTGGTGAGCGCGTTGAACAGCGTGGACTTGCCCGCGTTGGGCAGCCCGACGATGCCGACCTTCACGCGGCGCCGACCTCCCGGCCCGCGGCTGGGGCAGCGGCGCCCTCGTCCGGCGGGCCGTCCAGCCCGGGCACGAGCCTGCCGAGCACCGCGCCCAGCGCGGCGCCGGCGAGAACGTCGGAGGGGTAGTGCATGCCGAGGTAGGGGCGGCAGGCGCAGATCGCGCCCGCGAGCCCGTAAAGGGGCAGCCTGGCCTCGGGTGCGACGCGGGCGAGCGCCGTCGACGCCGCCAGCGACGAGGTGGCGTGCGCGGAAGGGAACGAAAGCTTGCTGGGCGCGCGGGCAAGGGGCGGGTGGTCCTCGATCAGCGGGCGCTCGCGCCCCACCGCGACCTTGACGGCGTAGTTGACGAGCACCGCCGCGGGCCCGACCGCGGCGGCGGCTAGGAACCGCGGGCGCCGCTCCCGGTCGATCGCGGCAGCGCCGAGCCCGAGCGCGACCCAGATCGCCGACCACTCGCCGGCGTATCCCAGGCCGCGCATCACCAAGTCGAGCCGCGGGCCGTGCGCGCGCGTGCGGAGCTGGCGCAGAAGCCACTGGTCGGCGGCGCCGAGCGCGCCAAGCAGCCCGGGGCGGCGTCCCGGCAGGCGGCGCTGGCGCAGGTTCGCGAGTAGCGAGCGCTCGCGTCGGCGGCGGGTTAGCGGTTGCATGGCGAGGCGAGGATAGGTGAGCGGCGCGCTAAAGCTCGCGCCGGAAGAGCCGCATCACCGACTCGCCCGCGCGCTGGTGGGCTGGGCGGCCGTGCCAGCGGCCGGGCTCGATCTCCTCCGCGCGTTCGAGGTCGCGCGCGTACTGCTCGCCCAAAAGCCGTGCGAAATGCTCGTCCCAGACGCAGAGGGTGATCTCGTCGTGGAGCTGGAACGAGCGGTTGTCGAAGTTGACGGTCCCGACCGACGACCACGCGTCGTCGACCACCATCGTCTTCGCGTGCAGCATCGTCGGCGCGTACTCGAAGATCCGGGCGCCAGCCTTCAGCAGGCGCGAGTAGGCGGCGCGGCCCGCGACGCGCACGAAGCCCTTGTCGATGTGCTCTCCGGGCGCCAGGATGCGCACCCGCACGCCGCGCTCGGCCGCGTCGGCGAGCGCCTCGGTGAACGCGGGCCGGGGCACGAAGTAGGCCGCTGTCAGGTCGATCGAGCGCTGCGCCGAGGCGATCGCGAGGTAGTAGAGCGCCTCGACGTTGGTGTCACCGACGCCCGATTTCGAGCGCACGACCTGGGCGGTGCCCTCGCCGACCGGCTCGAGTTCGGGGAGGTAGTCCTCGCCGCCCAGTACCTCGCCGGTTGCCTCCAGCCAGTGCTCGGCGAAGGCGCCCTGCAGCCCGCGCACCGCCGGGCCGCGCACGCGGACGTGCGTGTCCCGCCAGTGGTCGGGGTCCTGCGCGTCGCCGGTCCACTCCTCCGCGATCCCCACGCCGCCGGTCATCCCGACCCTCCCGTCGGCGACCAGCGCGCGCCGGTGGCTGCGGTTGGCGAGGCGGCGCAGCGTGTAGGGCTTCACCGGGCGGAAGCGCACGACGTTCACGCCGGCCGCCTCCATCTCCCGGATCTGGCCGCGGTCCATGATCGCCGAGCCGAGCGCGTCGAGGATCACGTTGCAGCGCACCCCGGCCCGCGCCCGCGCGCAGATCGCCCGGGCGACCTCGCTGGTGATGTCGCCGCGCCAGTAAACGTACGTCTCGAGGTTGAGCGTGCGCTGGGCGCTCGCGATCGTCTCGAGGATCGCCGGGAAGATCGCATCGCCGTTGACGAGCAGCTCGACCTCGTTGCCCTCGGTCACCGGCGCGCCCGTAAGCGCCTCCGAGGCATGCATGAACGCGGGCGAGCCCACGTCGAGCTCGGCGCCGAGCTCGTAGCCGAAGGCCCCCTCGCGCCGGTGGCGCAGGCTGTCGCTCACGTACCAGGCCGCCGCTGCGGCGCCGAGCGCGGCGGGCCAGGCCCAGCGGCCCACCCGCGCCGGCGGCTTGCGCAGCTCTCGCAGGCGCTCGCCGAGCGCGCGGCGGCGGGTGAGCGGCTTCACCTCTCCGAGCTTCACGGGGCCACCACTTGCACCGCGCCGGGCTCGATCGAAAACGAGCAGCTCTCCGTCTCGACGAGCTCGCCGTCGACGTTGAAGCGCCGGCGGCCGTCGAAGCGCAGCTCGGCGGTCCGGCACAGGCGCTTCGCGGCGCCCTGCTGCTCGGCGAGGGTGCCGCGCCGCAGGCCCCATGCGTGGCGGACGAGCGCCGCGCGGCCGTTGGCCTCGATCACGACTACGTCGAGCCGCCCGTCGTGGGGATCGGCGTCGACCGACGAGCCGCCGCCGAAGGCGCCCGTGCAGGCCACGGTGACCTGCCAGGCGTCGCCCTCGAACCAGGGCTTCCCGTCGCAGATCACCGCGCAGCGCACCGGCTCGGCGCGCACCCCGGCGCGCACGGCGCCGACCGCGTAGGCGAGCGGGCCGAGGGCGCCCTTGAGGGCGTCGGCGCGACGCGCGGCCGCGGGCGCGAGCCCGACGCTCGCCACGTTCAGGAACGGGCGACGCTCCAGCCACGCGAGGTCGAGGGGGCGGGGCTCGCCCGCGAGCGCGAGCGCGCAGGCGTCGCGCGTGTCCTCGGGGACGCCGAGGTGCCGCGCGAAATCATTGGCGGTGCCGACGGGGACGACGGCGATCGGGATCCCGGCGCGCGCGGCCGCGGCAGCGGGCCGCGCGAGCGAGCCGTCTCCGCCCGCGATCACGATGCGGTCGGGCTCAAGCCGGACGGCGGCGTCGGCCTCGTCGGGCTCCAGGGCGAAGACCTCGGCGCCGAGGCGGCGCAGCTCGCCCTCGACGCTCCCGGCGTCGCCGCTGCCCGAGTCGGGGTTCGCCAGGAGCGCGACGCGCTGTCCGGCGCGGGGCCCGGGTCCTTTCTCGGTTGCCGGCACGCGGGGCGCTAGAGGGGCATCTTCGAGCGCCCCTCGCGGCCCTTCTGGGCGCTCTTGTTGGTCGCCTTGCGCGATGTCTTGAACGGCTTGCGCAGCAGCTCGCCGGCCTTCCCAGGGGCGCTGCCCGCCGCGGACTCGCCCGCTCCGAGGGTGCGATCGACGCCGCGCTGGGCCAGCGCCGAGCGGCGCGGCAGGACGAAGGCGAGGATCGCCAAGACGATGCAGACGACGACGATGATTGCGATGGTCATATCGGTTCCCTCCGATCGAACGGCTGCCGGGGGATACCCCGGCGCGGGCCGCTTAAGCCCACGCCGCGTGTTTCCGAAAACCAGGACGCGGGCAATGCCCAACCGGAAGGTTTGAAGGGGCGGAGAGGGGACGCCGCCCGGGAGAGGAGGTTCGAATGACCACGAGGCTCGCAGCGCTCGCGATCGCGCTCTGCGTGCTCATCGCCGGGGTCGGGGTGACGACCGCGGCGCAGGGCGGGGGGAAGAACGGGAAGGGCTCGGGCGCGAACGCGAAGGACGCGTTCAAGGCGTCGGCGAAGCTCCGCAAGGCGGTCAAGGCCGGCGACATCATCAAGGTGCTCGAGCGGTTCCAGCGGATCGCCGATCAGAACGGCGGCAACCGCGCGGCGGGCCGGCCGGGCTACGACCGCTCGGCGGAATACGTCGCCGGGACGATGGAGAAGCTCGGCTACCGCGTGCAGGTCCAGGAGTTCGAGTTCGAGGCCTGGAGCGAGGACGCGCCGACGGAGTTCGAGCAAATCGCGCCCGACGAGGTGACCTACGAGGACGGCGCCGACTTCAGCATCGCCGAGTACTCGGGCAGCGGGGACGTGACCGCCGAGCTCGTCGCGGTCGACCTCGTGCTGCCGCCCGACGACGAGCCCAGCTCGACGAGCGGGTGCGAGGCCGAGGACTACGAGGGTCTCGACGTCGAGGGCAAGATCGCGCTCGTCCAGCGCGGCACGTGCACGTTCGGCGAGAAGGCCGACATCGCCGCCGATGCCGGCGCGGCGGGCGTTTTGATCTTCAACGAGGGCAACGCGAACTACCCGGACCGCCAGGATCTCCTGTTCCCGACGCTGGAGGCGCCGCGGCGCGACATCCCGGTGCTCGGGCTGCCGTTCGCGCTCGGCGAGGAGCTGGCCAACGGCGAGACGAACGGCCCGACCGGGATCACGGTGCGGATCTTCGCCGAGACCTCTTCGGAGATAGTCCCGACGGCGAACGTCATCGCCACGAGCAAGCGCGGCGACGCGAACAACATCGTGATGGCCGGCGCGCACCTCGACAGCGTGCAGGCCGGGCCGGGGATCAACGACAACGGGTCCGGCTCGGCCGCGCTCGTGGAGATCGCGCGGGAGATCTCGAAGCTGAAGAAGCCGAAGAACCGCGTGCGCTTCGCGTGGTGGGCCGCCGAGGAGGCCGGCCTCGTGGGCTCCACGTACTACGTGGAGCAGCTCAGCGACCAGCAGGCGGCGAAGATCGCGCTCTACACGAACTACGACATGATCGGCTCGCCCAACTTCGCGCGGTTCATCTACGACGGCAACGGCTCGGCGTTCGGCCTCGAGGGCCCGCCCGGGTCGGGCGCGATCGAGCGCGCGTACCAGCGCTACTTCGAGCGCCAGGGCCTGGCGTCAGGCCAGACCGCGTTCGACGGGCGCTCCGACTACCTGGCGTTCATCCAGGTCGGGATTCCGGCCGGTGGCCTGTTCACGGGGGCCGAGGGCATCAAGACCGAGGCCCAGCAGGTCGTCTACGGCGGTACGGACGGCGAGGCGTACGACCCGTGCTACCACCAGGCGTGCGACGACATCGAGAACATCTCGCGGCGGGCGCTCGAGCAGATGAGCGACGCGGCGGCGCACGTCACGTGGAAGTTCATGAACAACCTCAAGTTCGTGCGTGACCAGACGCCGGCGGCGCGCGCCGCGACGCGCGCGAGAACCGGAGTCGACCGCGATCGCGTCGGCGACGCGTTCGTGCGGTAGACGGCGCTTGAACGGATGATGCGGGCGGGGTGGTGCGCCCCGCCCGCCGTCGTCCGCCGCTCGGGGCATCCCGGACCTCGTAGGTTTGGGGTGCAGAGGGCCGCGGCTCCGCGGCCCCTGGAGAGTGGCATGCCCGAGCAGACTGGGACCGACCCCGACGAGCGCGCCGCGCAGGTCGCGCCCGTCCTCGTGCCTGGGTTCGAGCACCGCCCGGGCCATCACTGCGGGTCGACGGCGCTGCGCAACCTGCTGTGCTTCCACGGCGCCCAGCTCAGCGAGGAGCTGGCGTTCGGGCTGGGCGCCGGGCCGTGCTTCTACTTCGTGCCGATGGAGGGCTCCTCGCCCTCGCGCTTCATCAACGGCCGCACGCGTCAGCTCGAGGAGGAGTTCGTGCGGCTCACGGGCGCGCCGCTCGAGCTCGAGACCTTCCCCGGTCCCGACGCGAGTTGGGAGGCGGCGCGCGCCGTGGTCGACTCCGGCGCGCCGGCCCTGCTGCTCACCGACCTCTACTACCTCGACCACTACGGCACCTCGGCGCACTTTCCGGGCCACGCCGTGGTCCTCGCCGGTTACGACTCGACTCACGCCTACGTGGCCGACACGGCCTTCGAGGGCCTGCAGCGCACCTCGCTCGAAGGCCTGCGCCGCGCCCGGCACGGCGAGCACCCGGTGTTCCCGCTCGCCGGGCACATGTTCACGGTGATCGGCGACGTGGAGCGCTTCGACTTCGCGGCTGCCGCGGACGCCGCGATCGCGGCGGCGACGCGCCGCATGTTCGAGCCCGCGCTCGGCGAGTTCGAGGGGCTGCCCGCGCTCCGGCGCTTCGCGGCGGAGGTCGGCGAGTGGCCTGGCCTGCTCGACGACTGGCAGTGGGCCGCGCGCTTCGCCTACCAGGTGATCGAGCGGCGCGGCACGGGCGGCGGCAACTTCCGGGCGATGTACGGGCGCTTCCTCGACGAGGTGGCCAACCCCGCCGGGCCCGCGGCGCACGAGGCGGCGGCCCGCTGGAGCGAGCTCGCGGCGGAGCTGCTCGCGGCGAGCGAGGAGGAGGCGCCGAGCGCGGAGCGCTGGCAGCGCATCGGCGCCGCGGCCGACGCGGTGCTCGCCGCCGAGACGAAGCTCTGGGAGCGTCTCGCCTCGTAGCGGCTTCAACCCCGCCGACCGTGCGAAACCGTTGCATCGGAATCGCACGCTCGGCGGCGTGGCGCTGAGGCGCCTGGGTTTCGTTAGGCCCGCTGCGAGGCGGTCTCGAGCCGACCGCTCGTCTCAGCGCCGCTCGGTCGCCGCTCCTTCGCCGGCTCGCGCTTGTCCTTGTTCCCGCCCGCGGCGATCAGGCCCGAGATCGTCGCGCCCACGAGCAGCGAGACGACGATCAGGCCGGCGCCCATCCAGGCGTTGCTGCCGCTCCACATCCAGCTCATCTCCCAGGTGAGCGCGGGAGCGATCAAGGCCACGACCATCACCAGCACGCTCAGCACTCGTCTCATTGCGCCAGCAGAGTAACCCTCCCTCGCGAACTCGACAAGCGCCCCGCCGCGAAATCTCACTCAACGCACCCCGGGCTCTCCCGACCCTCAACCGCAAGTTCGTGAGGCCGACCCGCGCGAGTCCGCGCTTAGGGCTCCTTAACCGCGAATTCGAGGGGCGGGGCGGTCGCGAGTGCGCGGTCAGCCCGTGAACCCGATCCGGTGCTGCGAGTCGACGACCCGGATGAAGACGACCGTCCCGAGGTTGATCGCGATCGGGCCCTCCTCCGGCTTGAGGTCGTACCAGCCGTCGCCGGACTCGACCGCGTTGCGCAGGTCGGTCAGCTCCGCTTGGGTCAGTTTCACGGAGAGGACCTGCCCGAGTCCGAATCCGATCTCAACCTTCTGTCGCTCTTCGGCCATCAATGGTCCTCCGCGGGTTCGACGATCTCGGTCAGCACGCCGTCGGTGGCGCGCGGGTGCAAAAACGCGACCCGGCTGCCGCGGATGCCGGTGCGCGGCTCCGCGTCGATGAGCTCGACGTCGCGCGCCTTGAGCTCGGCCAGGGCCGCCTCGATGTCCTCGACGCGGTAGGCGACGTGGTGCAGGCCGGGCCCCTTGCGCGTAAGGAACTTGCCGACCGGCGTCTTCTCGCCGAGCGGGCGCAGGAGCTCGACGTGGCAGGGCCCGACGTCGAGGAGCACCGCCTCGACGCCCTGCTCTTCCACGGTCTCCCGGTGGACGAGCGGCATGCCCAGCGTCGTCTCGTACAGCTGGATCGCGGCGTCGAGGTCCTTGACGGCGACGCCGACGTGGTCGATCAGCCCGAACATCGCGGCGGAGTCTATTCGGGCGCGCGCGCCGCTCAGTCGCGGCGGTTGCCCGGCGAACGCTCGCCCGGATCGCTCGCGAGCGCCTGCGCCCCGTCGCCGGCCTGAGCCTGGGCGTCGCGCTCGCGCGGTGCGTGGCCGGCGCCGTTCGCGGAGCCCGACCGCATGATCTCCTGGATCTCCTCGCGCTCGATCACCTCCTGGTCGAGCAGGCGCTCGGCGACCGCGTCGAGCAGGTCGCGGTGGTCGGCCAGGAGCCGGTAGGCGCCGCGGTAGGCCTCGTCGGCGATCGCGGTTACCTCCTCGTCGCGGAGCCGGCGGAGCGCGTCGGAGGTCGTCCAGTCGTCGGCGGGCACCTGGTGGGCGCGAATCTGCGTGCCCATGCCGTACTCGTAGACCATCGCGCGCGCGATCTCGGTCACCCGCGCCAGGTCGTCGGCGGCGCCGGTGGTGATCTTCCCGAAGGTGATCTGCTCGGCAACGCGCCCGGCGAGCAGCACCTTCATGTAGTCGATCAGCTCCTCGCGCGACTTGAGGTAGCGGTCCTCCTGCGGCAGGTTCAGCGTGTAGCCAAGCGCCTTGCCGCGCGGCACGATCGAGACCTTCTGCACCTTGTCCACCGTTGGCAAAAGCTCGGAGACCACAGCGTGCCCGGCCTCGTGCCAGGCGACGACGCGCTTCTCCTGGGCCGTGATCACCCGTCGCGACTGCAGCCCGGCGACCACGCGCTCGAGCGCGTCCTCGAAGTCGGCCTGGGCGATGAACTCGCGCCCGTTGCGGCCGGCGACGATCGCCGCTTCGTTGGCGAGGTTGGCGAGGTCGGCGCCAGTCAGCCCCGAGGTGTGGCGGGCGACGCGCTCGAGGTCCACGTCCTGGGCGAGCGGCTTGTCGCGCGTATGCACCTCGAGGATCCGCACCCGGCCGTTCATGTCGGGCGGCGGCACGAAGATCTGCCGGTCGAAGCGGCCCGGTCGCAGGAGCGCCTTGTCGAGCTTCTCGAGCAGGTTGGACGCCGCCATCACGACCACGTCATCGCGCGCGTCGAAGCCGTCCATCTCGACGAGCAGCTGGTTGAGCGTCTGGTCGCGCTCGCCGGAGATGTCGGAGCCGCGCTGCGCGCCCACCGCGTCGAGCTCGTCGATGAAGATGATCGCCGGCGCGTTCTCACGCGCCTCGCGAAACAGGCGGCGGATGCGGGCGGCGCCCAGCCCGGCGAACATCTCGATGAACGACGAAGCCGACTGGCTGAAGAAGCTCGCCCCCGACTCGCGCGCCACCGCCTTGGCGAGCAGCGTCTTGCCGGTGCCCGGCGGGCCGTGCAGGAGGATCCCCTTCGGCACCTTGGCGCCCAGCCGCTTGAAGCGCGCCGGGTCGGAGAGGAAGTCGACGACCTCCTGGAGCTCGGCCTTGGTCTCGTCGACGCCCGCGATGTCGTCCCAGCCCACCGAGCTCTTCGAGCGGGGCGTGATCTCCTGCGGCTTGGTCCGCGGCATGAGCCGCAGCGTGCGCCACATGAAGTAGCCGATGACCAGCACGAGCAGGATCGGCGACCACGGCACGAGCAGGTCGTCGACGAACTGGTCGTATGAGTCGAAGAAGAACAGGAATCCGGGGCTCATGCGCGCTCGGGTTGAGGATCGTCCCCATCCCTATCGGCAGCTTCCCCCTCGACCCGTAGCAGCTCCTCGACGGCCGCCTCGGCCACGGCGAGCTGCTCCGGGGTCGGCTCGCGCGTCGAGATCAGCCGCTGGATCTCGTGCCCCGTCCCGTGCACGGCGCGCGAGAGCGGCGCGTCGGGCCTGCGCTCGGCGAACGCGAACAGCTCGACAGCCGCGCCCGTCGACAGCAGCGACGCGATCCCGCGGTGGAGCGCTGTCGGCTTCTCGACCCAGCGCTCGACGGCCACCTGGCCGGCGACGCTGAGCGCGACCATCGGCACCAGCAGGTTCGACCCGCAGCGGCGGTGCTCCTTGGGCTCGTCCGCGGCCCGGCCGCCCGACTCGTACGCCCCGATCGCCTTGTGCTCGGCGCCGTGGTAGGCGGCGAGCTCGCGGTCGCGCAGCGCCGCCAGCGCCGGCAGCAGCCCCAGCACGCCCACGATCGCCTCGCGCGTCGCGTGGCCGCGGGCCAGCCTGCGCGCCGCGCTGCTCGCCGCGACGACGCCCGCCGCGGTCACGACCACGCGCGGGTCCTCGTAGGGCAGGCGGGCCGAGCGCGAGCGCAGCCGCGCGAGCGGCAGCACCGCCACGGCCTCGGCCAGGCGCAGCGGCCCGCGCAGCAGCGGGATCCGGCCCAGCCGTCCGCGTGAGAACACTGGCTTGCGCCCGGTGGTCACCTCGATCTCGCCGGCCCGGTTGCGCACGGCCACGCACCAGCTCGTCGGGCCGTGGACGAGCAGCCCGTTGCGCAGCGCCATCCCGCCGAGGCGGAGCTTCGGGGCGCGTCCGTCCTCAGCCACCGAGGAGCCTCCTGGGCAGGTCGGCGAAGAAGTCGGCTGCGAACTCGACGTCGGACACCGCGGCGAGCTCGTCGGCGCCGTGGACCAGCGGCGCCGACTGGAAGAGGTCGATCTCGCGCTGGGGATGGAAGCCGTAGACCACCGAGCTCGAGAAGGCCGCCCGCCACCAGCGGCTGTCGGAGAAGCCCGCCATCACCGTCGGCACGAGCGTCGCCTCGGGGTCGACCTTCGCGAGCCAGGCGCGGATCGCGTCGGTGAGCGGCGACTCGAACGGCGACTGGTTGCCCACCACCTTCTCGATGAACTCGATCTCAAGGCGCGACGCGTGGTCGCCCAGCACCCCCGCGATGCGCTCGCGCACGTAGTCCTCGCCCAGCCCCGGCGGCACGCGCGTGTCGACCACGACCTGCGCCTTGGCGGGGATCACGTTGTCCTTCTGCGAGGCCTCGATCCGGGTCGGCACGAGCGTCACCCGCAGCATGGGCTCGGCGATGTAGGTCGCGAGCTTGGGGGCGACGCGGCTGAGCTCCTCGACCGCGGCGACCAGGTCGGCCGGGTTCGAGTCCAGGTCGCGCCCCAGCGTGCGGCGCAGGAACTCGACCCCGGGTGCGGTCGGCTCGAGCGGCGGCTGCTCCTCGAACCGCGTGAGCGCGGGCGCCAGCCGCAGCAGCGCGTTGTCGCCGAGCCCGGGAACCGAGCCGTGACCCGCGCGCCCCCGGGCCCGAAGCCAGAAACGGAAGACGCCCTTCTCGCCGACGCTCAGCCCGTAGAAGCGCTTGCCGTCGACCTCGAACATCGCGCCCGCGCCCTCGTTCACGACCATGTCGGCGTAGGCCTTCTCGGGGTGCTCGCGCACGAGCCACTGGGCGCCGTGGTGCGCACCGGTCTCCTCGTCGGCGGTGACGAAGATCCGCAGCTCGCCCCGCTGCGGCCGCCAGCCCTCACGCGCGAGCCAGGCGGCCGCGGCGACCTCGGCCGCCACCTGGTCCTTCATGTCCTGCCCGCCGCGCCCGAGCACGAAGCCATCCCGGATCTCGCCCGACCACGGGTCGAACGACCACTCCGCGGGGTCGGCGGGGACGGTGTCGACGTGGCTGAGCAGGCCGAGTACGGGGCCGGGCTCGCGCCCGGGCAGGCGGGCGACGAGATTCGGCCGGCCCGGGATCTCGGCGAGCAGCTCGCACTCGAAGCCGGCCTCGGTGAGCACGCTCGCGATCAGCTCCTGCGCGGGCTGCTCGTTGCCGGGCGGGTTCGTGGTGTCGATCCTGATCAGCTCGGAGAGCAGGCGCACGGCGTCCGCGCCCGGACCCGTACTGGTCGTCTCCGCGGTCTGGGCCATGGCCCCACCATACCTGCGGGTCGGCTTGGGCCCGCGGGTCCGCAAGGGATGCGCCGCGCGTCTGGCGATACTGGGAGGGATGACGGAGCGGCTCTTCGACGACGCCCCCGAGCGCTCCCCCGACGCCGCGCCCGCGGCCGGGCCCGGGGCGCCGCTCGCGGTCCGCATGCGCCCCCGCACGCTCGACGAGCTCGTCGGCCAGGAGCACCTGCTCGCGCCCGG
>DATCLC010000105.1:0-9769 GCA_036564135.1 Solirubrobacterales bacterium | reverse complement strand
CTGGTGCAGACCGTGCGTTCGCGGGAGGTGATGCCTCTCGAGGAAAGTCCGGACACCGCAGGGCAGGACGGTCGGTAACGCCGACCCGGGGAAACCCGAGGGAAAGTGGCACAGAGACTAGACCGCCGATGGCGCGCTTCCGGCAAGGCTTCGGGAGCGAAGCCGGGCACGGCTTTCGAGCCGGGCTTGCTGGAGGCGCGCACAGGCAAGGGTGAAACGGTGCGGTAAGAGCGCACCAGCGTCGCGGTGACGCGGCGGCTGGCTAAACCCCGTCCGGTGCAAGCCCAAACAGGATCGATGACCCGGCCCGGCGAGATCCAGGTAGGGCGCAGGCCGCCTCAGGCGGCCCTCCGGCTTCGGCCGGAGAGATAGATGAACGCACTCGACAGAATCCGGCTTACAGGTCTGCTACGGATGGCCCCGCTTCGGCGGGGCCATCTATTTGCGGGAGTTTGCGGGAACCCTCTGCGCGAACCCCCGCGCTGCGGTCTCGCTCCAATCGTCCCCGCCCCCGCGCGTTCAGCCCACGTTGCCGCTTTCCGGCAACCACGGCTGAACGACGGGGGCCCGCCCCAGCCCGTTCAGCCCACGTTGCCGCTTTCCGGCAACCACGGCTGAACGAAGCGGGCCCGCCCCCCGCGTTCAGCCCACGTTGCCGGATTCCGGCAACCACGGCTGAACGGGGGCGTGGCGAATATCCGCTAGTTGCGTGCGTTTTCTAAGCGCCGCTAACAAAACGCAAACTTCTGCCTGATCTTCTGCTAGTGTCCCGCCGTCGCTTAATCCCCGCCACATATTCGCGGGGAGTGGGGAACCCACTCGTCGGCCCAGGTGGCCGGCACGGGGCGAATCGCGGCAGAGCCGCGTAGCGCGATCTCGTTAGCGCGAGCCCGACAGCTAACCCCGCCAGCGAGAGACGAGATATGCACGACGACTTCAGTTCAGCGAGGAGAGGCGAGCGCAGGAGCCGTTTCGACGGCGCCCGCACCGACCGCGCCGCCGGGGTGGATCCCAGGCCCGATCGGTTCGCGTTCTGGGCTGTCTGCTTGGCGCTGATCGCGATGCTGGCCGGCGCCGCGAGCGCCGACGGCTCGAACGGCGGCATCGGCGCGGGCGGCGACGACGGCAGTCGCAAGGCCACCAAGCGCCAGGCGGTCCATCAGCGCTACGCGCCGATCTACGACGGCTTCCGGAAGAAGGACAAGCGCTGGGCCCGCCGGACGAGCAAGTGCGAGTCGGGTCACAACCCGAGGGCCGTGAGCCCGGGCAAGAAGAAGAGCCAGAGGCACTGGGGCGCGTTCCAGTTCAAGCTTTCGACGTGGCGCTCCGCTCCGAAGTCCCCGGGCGGCAATCCGATCCGGTTCACGTGGAAGACCCAGGCGGTCGTCGCCGTGCTGCTCCGCAAGAAGGCCAAGCGCAAGGGCTGGCCGAACCCCTGGCCTACCTGCGGTTAGCGCTGAGCTTCGCGCTCCCTTAACCCCTCATCCGATTCCCTCCGAAACCGAAGCCCGCCGCGCAAAGCGACGGGCTTCAGCGCTTCTTGGGGATATGGGGGTTATGGGGGTATGAGGGATTCGGGGGAAAGGGGGTCCCATCGGGTGGCCCACAACCCCGGAGGGTTGAGGGCTAACTAATAGATTAGGAATTACGCCGCGGCTGGCAAGACCGAAGGATCGGTTTGGTCCTGCGGCAGCGCCGCGGCGTTGGCGATAAGGCTCTGGAAGTCGTTCAGGGACGCGTGCGCGACCGCCTCGAGGATCTCCTCGTCGGTCCAGCCGGCTTCGCGCGCCTCCTCGGCTAGGTGGGCGGACGGGCGGCTGTCGGCCTCGACCAGCTCCTTGAGGAAGGCGAGCAGCGCCGCCTCGCGCGGATCGCTCGAGGTGAACGAACGCGCGCGGGAGATCTCGTCCAGGCCGAGCCCGACCTCCCGGGCAGCGCGTGCGTGCTGCGCGATCGAGTACGTGTCGCCGCGGCGCTCCGCGATCGCGAGCGCGATGCGCGCGCGGGTGCGGCGGGGCAGGGCGCCGCGACGAAGCTCATGGCGGGCCCGCGCGTAGGCGCGCAGCGCCGCCGGTGCCCCCGCGAGAACGCCGAGGAACTTCGGTATGTCGCCCGTCCGCGCGACCCCCTCGAGGATCTTCGCGCTGCCCTCGGGCGCCGTGAGCGTGTCGTGGATGTCAAATCGGCTGTAGTCGGTCTTGATGGTCACTGCCCGTACACCTCCGGGGGCTCCCTGCCTTTACCTGCCCTTTATCGATCCATTACTTTACCTTTAGCAGGTTACTTACGCATCGTAAGTTTATAGCACGGCCGAAGCCTCCGGGCGCGCTCGAGCGCCCCCTTCTGGCCCCCAGAGACAGCACCGGTTCGCGAGCGCCCGCAGCCCCGGTTAATGTTCCCCAGCACTGCGCCTGCGGTCGACCCTGGAGGATCTGATGGCCGAAACCGAGCAACGGAAGACCACCGCCGAGGACGTTCTCCGGATCGTCGAGGAGAAGGGCATCCGGTTCATTCGGCTCTGGTTCACCGACATCCTCGGGCAGCTGAAGAGCTTCTCGATCAACTCGGCCGAGCTCGAGGACGCCTTCGACGGCGGGATGGGCTTCGACGGCTCGTCGATCACCGGGTTCAACCCGATCGAGGAGTCGGACATGATCGCGATGCCCGACCCGAGCACCTTCGCGATCCTGCCCTGGCGGCCGGAGGAGAACGGCGTCGGCCGGCTGTTCTGCGACATCCAGGTGCCGGGCGGCGCGCCCTACGAGGGCGACCCGCGCTGGATCATGCGCCGGGCCCTCAAGCGCGCCGAGGAGATGGGCTTCGATGACTTCTTCATCGGGCCCGAGCTCGAGTTCTTCTACTTCAAGTCAGAGCGGCCACAGAACGGCGTCCCCGAGGTCCTCGACGAGGGCGGCTACTTCGACCTCACGACGCTCGACGCCGGCTCGGATGTGCGCCGCGACACCGTGCTCGCGCTCGAGCAGCTCGGCATCCACGTCGAGTACACGCACCACGAGGTCGGCCCGTCCCAGCACGAGGTCGATATGCGCTACAAGAGCGCGCTCGAGATGTCGGACGACTGCATGACGTACCGCATCGTCGTCAAGGAGTACGCCATGCGGTACGGCTGGCACGCGACCTTCATGCCGAAGCCGCTGTTCGGCGAGAACGGCTCGGGGATGCACGTCCACCAGTCGCTGTGGCGCGACGGCAAGAACGCGTTCTTCGACCCCGACGATCAGTACTACCTCTCCGACGTGGCGAAGGCGTTCATCGCCGGCCAGCTCCGCCACGCGCGCGAGATCGCACCGCTCTTCGCGCAGTGGGTGAACTCCTACAAGCGGCTCGTCCCGGGCTACGAGGCGCCGGTGTACCTGGCGTGGTCGCGCCGCAACCGCTCGGCGCTGATCCGCGTCCCGCTGTACCACCCCGGCAAGGAGGCCGCGACCCGCGTCGAGTTGCGCTGCCCCGACCCGGCGTGCAACCCCTACCTCTGCTTCGCGGCCATGCTGCACGCCGGCCTCGAGGGTATCGAGCGCGGCTACGAGCTGCCCGAGCCGATGGAGCAGAACCTCTACCACCTGAGCCCGGAGGAGCGCATCCAGCGCGGGATCGAGCAGCTGCCGGACTCGCTGGGCGAGGCGATCGAGATCGCCGCCGAGTCGGAGCTCGTGCTGCGCATCCTGGGCGAGCACACTTTCAAGCGCTTCATCGAGATCAAGCGCGAGGAGTGGGAGGAGTACCGCGCGCAGGTCACCCCCTGGGAGATCGAGCGCTACCTCCCGATCCTCTGATCGCGCCGTGAGCGCCGAGCGCTTCCCGTCCCTGCTCATGCGGCTGACGGGCCTCGCGCTCGCGGCCGGCGCCCTCGCGCTCTACATCGACGGCGGCTGGAGCATCCTCGCGCTCGTCCTGCTGCTGCTCGCGCCCGACGTCAGCATCGCGGGCTACGCGCTCGGCCCGCGCGCGGGGGCGGTCATCTACAACCTCGGCCACGCGCTGCCCGCGGCGCTCGCCCTCGCGGCGATCGGCGTCCTCGCCGAGTCGAGCGTCGCCGTGCAGGTGGGGCTCGCCTGGACCGCGCACATCGGCGTCGACTGGCTGGCCGGGTACGGGTTCAAGTACCCAGGCGACTTCAAGCACACCCACATGCAGCGCGTCTGATGGGTTCGGGCGGGCGTGCTGCGGGTAGCGAGGGCGCGATGGCGACCCTCGACGTGGTCCGCGTCTTCACCGCGGCCGACGGCTCCGCGGGCAACCCGCTGGGCGTGTTCCTGCGCGGCGCCGAGGTCCCCGAGGACGCCCGCCAGCGCGTGGCGGCGGACCTGGGGTTCTCGGAGACCGTGTTCGTCGACGATTGGGGCGAGGCCCGATTGCGCATCTTCACGCCCGCGACCGAGCTGCCGCTCGCCGGCCATCCGCTCGTGGGAACCGCGTGGCTGCTCGCCCGCGAGGGGATGCCCGCGTCGGTCCTGCGCCCGCCGGCGGGGGAGGTGCCCGTGCGCACGGAGGCCGAGATGACCTTCGTGAGGGCGCGCGCCGCGTGGTGCCCGCCCTTCGAATTCGTCGAGTACGGCTCGCGGGAGGAGGTCGGCGCGCTCACCGGCCCGCCGGAGGGCATCGGCCTCGCCTACTGCTGGGCCTGGGAGGACCGGGACGCGGGGCGCGTGCGCGCCCGCTCGTTCGTGACCGAGGTGGGCGTCGCCGAGGACGAGGCGACGGGTTCGGCGGCGCTCCCGCTCGCCGTGCGGCTCGGCCGCGCGATCGAGGTCCGCCAGGGCGTGGGCTCCGACCTGTTCGCGCGGCCGCTCGAGGACGACTGGGGCGAGGTCGGCGGCCGCGTCGCGCACGTCGAGCGCCGCCAGTACGTGGTCCCGCGGTAGCGGCCCCGCGCCGGCACCCGGCCCGCCTCCAGAAGGCCGAGTGCGATTTCGTTGCGCATAGCGACCCTTTTGCACGCTCGGCGCGTTGGGGCCCGGGGCGGGGGTGTGGCTCAGGCGGTGAGCTGCTCGCGCAGCTCAGCCGGCGAGGTCACCGGCGCGCGGCAGGCGAACCCCTCGCACACGTAGGCGGCAGCCGTGCCGTCGACGGCGCGCCGCTCGCGCATCAGCGGTGGCGTCGCGGTTCCCTCGAGGCCGCCCGCAAGAACGAGGTGCGGGCGGGGCTCAGCGCGCACGGCCGCGGCGAGCTCGGCTAGGGCGTCGCGGTCGGCCCCGGCCGGGGCGACCAGCGCCACCTCGCGCACGGTCGCGAAGTGGAAGTCGAGGGCGCGCAATAGATGCGCGACCGCCTGCGGGTGCTGGGCGGCGAGGCGGTGGAAGAGGCGGAAGACCGAGACGGCGTGGCGCTCGTACTCATGCTCGCCGGTGAGCGCGCTCAACCGAAGCAGCCCGTAGGCGGCGGCCGAGTTCCCGGATGGGATCGGGTGGTCGTCCAGGTCCTTGCGGCGGGCGATCGGGGCCTCCGCGTCGCTCGCGGTCGTGAAGAAGCCGCCGCGCTCGCGGTCGGCGAAGCGCGCGATCATCGCGTCCGCGGTCTGTTGAGCCGCCTCGAACCAGCGCTCCTCGAAGCTCGCCTCGTACAGCGCAAGCAGCGCCTCGACCGTGTACGCGTAGTCTTCGAGGTAGGCCGGGATCCGGGCCTGGCCCTCCTTCCAGGTGCGCATGAGCGCCCCGTCGCCCGCCCGCAGCTGAGACCAGACGAACTCGGCGCCCGCGAGCGCGGCGTCGAGGTAGTCGCGGCGGCCCAGCACGGCGCCGGCGTCGGCGAGCGCGGCGATCGCGAGCGCGTTCCACGAGCAGATCCGCTTGTCGTCCAGCCCCGGCCAGACGCGCCCCGCGCGCACCTCATAGAGCGCCTCGCGGGCCCGCGCGAGCGCGGCGGGCGGTTCCGCGCCTGGGCCGGCCGCGACGTGCAGCACGTTGCGGCCCTCGAAGTTGCCCTGTTCGGTGACACCCCACCAGGCGAGCAGCTCGTCGGCCGCGTCGGCAAGGCCGGCGTCGGCGAGCGCCGCCCGGAGCTCGGCGGCGGTCCAGGTGTAGAAGCGGCCCTCCTCGCCCTCGGAGTCGGCGTCGAGGGCCGAGTAGAACCCGCCCTCCGGCCCGCGCATCTCGCGCAGGATCCAGTCGAGCGTGCGCTCGCAGACCTCGCGCCAGGCCGCGTTGCCGGTGGCCTGCCAGCCGTGCAGGTACGCGCGGGCGAGCAGCGCGTTGTCGTAGAGCATCTTCTCGAAGTGGGGGACGAGCCAGTGGCGGTCGACCGCGTAGCGGGCGAAGCCGCCGCCGATCTGGTCGTGGATGCCGCCGCGCGCCATCGCGTCGAGCGTGGTGGTCACGATTTCGCGCTCGCCGCGCGCGAGCAGGAACTCGAGCGCGGAGGCCGGCGGGAACTTGGGCGCGCCGCCGAAGCCGCCGTGTTCGCGGTCGGCCTGGGCGAGCAGCGCCTGCGTCGCGGCCTCGAGCTCGGCGGGCGAGGGGTCCTCCGGCGAGGGCTCGATCCGCGCGACCGCGCCGAGCTGGTCGCGGATGCGCTCGGCGGCCGCGGCGATGCGGTCGCGGCGGTTGCGCCAGGACTCGGTGACCGCCTCCATGACCATGCGGAAGCTGGGCATCCCGTGCCGCGGCTCGGGCGGGAAGTACGTGCCCCCATAGAACGGCGTGCCGTCGGGGTCGAGGAAGACGGTCAACGGCCAGCCGCCCTGGCCGGTGATCGACTGCACGGCCTCCAGGTAGACCGCGTCGACGTCCGGGCGCTCCTCGCGGTCGACCTTCACGCACACGAAGTGCTCGTTCATGTAGGCCGCCGTCTCCGCGTCCTCGAACGACTCGCGCTCCATGACGTGGCACCAGTGGCAGGACGAGTAGCCGATCGAGAGCAGGATCGGCCGGTCCTCGGCCCGGGCTCGCTCCAGCGCCTCGGGGCCCCACGGGTACCAGTCGACGGGGTTGTCCTTGTGCTGGAGGAGGTAGGGACTCGTCTCTTGGGCCAGGCGGTTGGCCATCGTCACCGAGGCTACCCCTCCGCGCTCCCGGCTACGCAGGCGACGGTTGGAAATCTCACCCGGGCGCCGCTCGGCGCGGGCCATAGCGTCGTCACGGTGACCACCCGCGCGCCATCCCGGCGCGGGGAGAGGAGGATGCGCAATGACGACTACGGCCGCCGACTACGACGCGATCAAGCGCAAGCAGCGAGCGGTCTGGGGGAGCGGCGACTACGCCTCGATCGCGACGCTGATCGTGCCGATCGCCGAGGATCTCTGCGACCGCGCCCGCCTGCGCGCCGACGAGCGCGTGCTTGACGTCGCCTGCGGCACTGGGAACGCCGCGATCGCGGCCGCGCGCCGGGGCTGCCGCGTGACCGGGCTGGACTACGTGCCGGCGCTCCTGGAGCGGGCCGCCGAGCGCTCGCGGACCGAGGGTGTCGAGTTCGACCTCGTCGAGGGCGACGCCGAGGCGCTGCCGTTCGGCGACGACGAGTTCGACGCGGTGGTCTCGGTCGTGGGCGTGATGTTCGCTCCCAACCAGGGGGCCGCGGCGCGGGAGCTCGCGCGGGTCTGCCGCGCCGGAGGCAAGATCGTCCTGGCGAGCTGGACGCCGGACGGGTTCATCGGCGACCTCTTCAAGTTGGTCGGCAGCTACCTGCCGCCTCCCCCGAACCTCTCGCCGCCGGCGCTCTGGGGGACGCGCCAGCGGCTCGTCGAGCTGTTCAGCGGCGAGGTGCGCTCGCTGGATACCGAGCGGCGCGTCTTCCGCTTCCAGGCGCCCAGCGCCGCCGCCCTCGCTGACCTCTTCCTCACCCGCTATGGGCCGACGCTCAAGGCGTGGGAGGCGCAGGACGACCGCGGCCGCGAGGCGTTCCGCGAGGACTTCATCGCGCTGATCGCGCGCTACGACGACGACGAGCCGGGATCGGTGTGCGTGGCCTCGGACTACCTCGAGGCGATCGCCGTCCGCTAGGCCGGCGTGACCTTCTTCCAGATCGCGGCGAGCGCGTCCAGCTCCTCGTCGGAGAGGTGATCGAGGAAGTGGCGGCGGACGCCCTCCAGGTGCGCCGGGCGCGCGGCCTCGAGCTTCGCGCGGCCCTTGTCGGTGAGCACGGCGTGCCACCCGCGGGCGTCATCGGGGCAGCGGGCGCGCTGCACCAGGCCCTGGCGCTCGAGGCGGTCGACGAGGCGGGTCAGGCCGCTGCGGCTGAGCAGGAGCGCGTTCGCGAGCTCGCCCATGCGCAGCCGGTTCTCGGGCGCGTCCGCGAGCGCGATCAAGACCTCGTAGGAGGTGAGGGGGAGGTTGTGGTCGCGGATCAGCTCGGCGTCCAGGCTCCCGACGAGCTCGCGGTAGGCGCGCAGCATGCCGCGCCACGCGGCGAGCTCCCGTGTATCGAGCTGCGCGGTTCGGGTATCTGCCTGGGTGGTCACGTCACAAGCGTATCGGGGCAAACGAATGTAGTTGCACGATCAATCACTTTGCAAGTATAGTTGTATCCACAACTACCCAGGCACAGCACGCACCGAAACGAGGTCCCATTCCGATGAAGCTCAACGGCATCCACCACATCACCGCGATCACCGCGGACGCGCAGCGCAACATCGACTTCTACGCGGGCGTCCTCGGGCTGCGCCTGGTCAAGAAGAGCGTCAACCAGGACGAGCCCAGCGTCTACCACCTCTTCTACGCGGACGAGCAGGGCTCGCCGGGCGCCGACATGACGTTCTTCGAGTTCCCATACGCGGCGCCCGGCCGCCCGGGCGCGGGCATGGTCCACCGGATCTCCTGGCGGGTGCCGTCGACGGACGCGTTCGCCTTTTGGGCGGAGCGGCTCGCCGACGCCGGCGTGCGCGCCGAGGTCACCGACGACCGCCTCCGCTTCAGCGACCCCGAGGGGCTCGCGCACGAGTTCGTGGTCGCCGACGTGCCCGACCAGCCGCTGATCGCCGATCACCCCGAGGTGCCGCGCGAGGTCGCGATCCAGGGCTTCCACGGGGTGCGCGCGTACGCGCTCGACCCCGAACGCAGCAGGCCCTTCCTCGAGGAGACCCTGAACTTCGAGCCCAACGGCGACGGCTGGGAGGCGCGCGGCGCGACGCGCGGCAGCCTGTACGCCTACGACGAGCCGCCCGCCGAGCGCGGCCTGCAGGGCGCCGGCACGGTCCACCACGTCGCCTGGTACTCGGAGACCGAGGACCACGAGCCGTGGCGCGAGCGCGTGCTCGCGGGCGGCGGGCGGCCGACGCCGGTGATCGACCGCTTCTGGTTCCGCTCCGTCTACTTCCGCGAGCCGAGCGGCGTGCTCTTCGAGCTGGCGACGCCGGACCCCGGGTTCGCGGTGGACGAGGACCCCGAGCACCTCGGCGAGAAGCTGATCCTCCCGCCGTTCCTCGAGGACAAGCGCGAGCAGATCGAGGCGATCCTCAAGCCCGTCGTGAACCCGCGGCAGCGGGCCCGCGCGTAAACGCGTGAGCGACCTGCTCTACGTCATCCGCGAGCCGGCGGAGGAGCCGCAGGGCGCGCTCGTGCTAAACCACGGGCGCGGGGCCGACGAGAACGACCTCTTCCCGCTGCTCGAGGAGCTCGACCCCGCCCGGCGCCTGCTCGGCGTGACGACCGGGGCGCCGCTCACGAACATCCCGCCCGGCGGGCGCCACTGGTACATCGTCCCGCGGGTCGGCTACCCGGACACCGACACGTTCCACGCGAGCTACGAGCTGCTCTGCGAGGGGCTCGACGAGCTCCTCGTCGGGCGGGGGATCGGCTGGGACAGGACGGTGATCGGC
>DATCLC010000104.1:0-6132 GCA_036564135.1 Solirubrobacterales bacterium | reverse complement strand
CTGCTGGAGCCCCTCGCTGGCAGAGCCAACACGTCATCACCGTCCTACGGAGTCCTGCGTACATCGGGCACGTGCGATCCCACGGAGCGCTAATGGAGGCGCGTCACGATGCCGTGATCGAGCGGGACACTTGGGAACGAGCACAAGAACTTCTCGCGGAACGGGCGAAGCATTTGGAGCTTCGACGCGGCAACGATTCTCAGTACCTGCTCACCGCGCTGGTGCGCTGTGGTCGCTGTGGCCGGTCATTCGTCGGGGCCGCTGGCCATGGCCGAGGTGGCCGGTACACGTACTACCGGTGCCAAGGTCGCATCAAGTTCGGGCGCGGATACTGCAGCAATACCGGACTCCGTAGGGACGCGCTAGAGAACGCGGTGATCGAAAAGCTTGAGGATCTTCTGCGCGATACCCCTCTCCTGGAGGACGCACTTGCGAGGGCACGAACCGAGGAGGCTCGTTCCGACGACTCGCGGATTGAAACGGGAGAGATCCGGCGCAAGCTTGAGGACGTTGAGAAGCGCCGGCGACGCTATCTCGACGCGTTCGAGGAGGGCAGGCTGGATCCTGAACAAGTGTCCGGGCGACTCGAGGAGTTGGCTGAGCGCGAAACCGCTCTTCGCGTTCGCCTTAACACGGTGGAGCGCGATCAACTGCCCGAAGGCCTGTCTGAGGCAGCCGTCACCGCGGCCCTCCAGACTCTCGGCCAACTGCCTGAGTTGCCGACCGAGCAAGCGAAAGCATTCCTGCGCTTACTGGTTAAAGAAGTCGTTGTCGTCTCTAAAGACGAAGTCCGCTGCACGTTCCGCCTTCCCCTCGATGATCTCGAGGTTCGTGCAACGACGGGGGAAGTGGAGCCAGCCGGGCTCGAACCGGCGACCTCTGCCATGCCATGGCAGCGCTCTTCCAACTGAGCTATGGCCCCAGGGAACCAGTGGTTCGCCGCTCAGTTTACCCGGGCGCGTCGACCGTTTCGAGGCGGACCCCGCCGCGGCCGCGGCGCGCGGGGCGCCCTCTAAGTTGGAAGGGCATGAAGCCCCGCCACCTGCACTCGCATCGCTCGGGGCGTCGCTACGAGCTGCGCGTCTCCGACGCCGGCCTGCGCAACCGGGTCGAGCTCCGGCGCGACGGAGAGCTGATCGCCGAGAAGCGCGGCGACGAGCGCATCAACCTGGAGGCCGACAGCGGCGAGCGCCTCGAGGTGCGGCTCACCCTGTTCGGCCGCGTGCGCCGCGCGACGCTCTACGTCGACGGCGTCGGCCTCGACATGGACGCCGAGCCCGGGACCCGCGCGGCGCGCCGGCAGAACTGGGAGCGCGCCCATCCGCGCCTGGCCGCGGCACGTCACGTCGCCGAGGGGGTGGCGTCCGTGCTCGTCGCGGTCCTAGGCGTCGGCGCCCTGCTCGGCGCGATCCTGGACGACCTCCTCGCGCCCGTGGAGGCGCTCATCGACAAGCTCGTCGGCTGGATCCCGTGGCCGCGCATCGGCCTGCCCTCGATCGCGCTGCCCTCGATCGACCTCCCGGACCTGCCCTCGGTCTCCCCGCCGGGCTGGATCGTGGCGATCCTCGACACGGCGGAGTACTGGGGGCCGATCGCCGCCGGGATCGCGCTCGCGATCTGGGAGCTCCGCCGCCAGAAGCGCCAGCGCGAGCTGCGCGAGCGGCTCGCCGCCGGCCGCGAGGCGGGCGGCGAGGGCGACGGCAGGCGGCCGGATCCCGACGAGGAGGCGGCCCGGGACCGGGCGGAGGCCTGAGGGCTCAGCCGTCCTCGCCGGAGCACTCGGCGAACTTCGCCTTCGCCGTGTCGCAGTCCCCGGCCCGGCCGATCGCCTCCATCATGCTGCGCATCGCGGCGGGGTCGCGCATCGCGGGGAGGAAGTCCTCGGCGATCCCCTGCGCGTAGACGGGCCACATCCGCTGGAGCATCTTCTCGCCCTCCTCGGTGAGCTCGATGTGGAAGCTGCGCCGGTCGCCGGGGCAGGCCACGCGGCGCACGAGCCCGTTGCGCTCGATCCGGTCGAGCAGCCGGCTGAGACCGCTGTGGCTCAGCAGCACGCGCTCCGCCAGCTCAGTCTGCCTCAGCCTGCCCTCGGGCGCGTCCCGGAGCGCCGCGAGCACGTCGTACCAGGTGAGCGGGGGCAGGCCGGCCGCGTCCAGGTCGCGGGCGATCCGCCGCAGCATCGTCGAGTGGGCGCGCAGGAACGCGCGCCAGGCGGCGAGCTGCTCCTCCGTGATGCGGACGGCAACTGTTGCCATGCGCATATTTTGCCATACACAAATTGCCGGTGCAACGACTCGGTGGTAAAGTTGTTGTTCCAACAACTGTTGCTGTTGCACCAATCAAGGAGGCGCAAGCCCATGGCCACATCCACCTCAGTCGAGATCCCCGCCGGCACCTGGGTCGTCGACGACGCCCACTCGACGGCCGCGTTCGAGGTCGAGCACGGAGGCCTGTCGACGTTCCGCGGCACGTTCTCGCCGATCCAGGCGAAGCTCACCTCCGACGGCTCCAGCGCGGTGCTCGAGGGCTCCGTCCGCGTGGGGGACATCTCGGTCGACGACGACCAGATCCGCCCGCATCTGCTCTCCCCGGAGTTCTTCGACGCGGAGCGCAACCCGCAGATCGCCTTCCGCTCGACGGCGATCGAGGGCACGCCCGACGATTTGCGCGTGACCGGCGAGCTCTCGCTCGCGGGCGCCACGCGGACCGTCGAAGCGACCGGGCGCCTGCGCGGGCCGGTCGACTTCGGCGCCGCCGAGAAGATCTCGGTCACGCTCCATGCGGCGATCGACCGCACCGACTACGGGATGGACTGGCAGATGCAGCTCCCGGGCGGCGGCGAGGCCCTGGGCAACGAGGTCAGGCTCAACGTCGAGCTCGAGCTGGTGAAGAGCTGACGCGATGAGGATCCTCGGGATCTCGGGAAGCCTGCGCTCGGGGTCGCTGAACACGCGCCTGCTCCGCTACGCCGCGGAGCAGGCGCCCCCGGGCGTGGAGATCACGGTGTGGGACGGGCTGCGCGCGATCCCGCCCTATGACCAGGACCAGGACGGCGAGCTCGCCCCTGAGCCGGTGACGCGCCTGCGCGACGCGATCGCCCAGGCGGACGGCCTGCTCATCGCGACGCCCGAGTACAACGCCTCGATCCCCGGGGCGCTCAAGAACGCGATCGACTGGGCGTCGCGCCCGCGCGCGGAGACGCCGCTGCAGGGCAAGCCGGCGGCCGTCATCGGCGCCACCACGGGCAGCTTCGGCGCGGTCTGGGCGCAGGCCGAGCTGCGCAAGGTGCTCTCGACCACCGGCGCGCGCGTGGTCGACCTCGACCTGCCGGTGGCCAAGGGCGAGGCCGCGTTCGACGAGCGCGGCGCGCTGCGCGACGAGGGCCTGCGGGCCAGGCTGCGGGAGATCCTCGCCGGGCTCACCGCGGAGATCGCGCGCACGCGCGAGCTCGCCGTCCGCTGAACGGGCTCCGGCCGGCGCGCCGGGCGAACCGGGCGCGCGCCGGCCCGCGGGCGGGCGCAGCGACCGCACGCGCCCTGGCGTGGGTGCGGTTACGCTCCCGGCCGATGAGACAGCTCGCTGACGGGGTGTGGCAGCTGGGCGGCTTCCCGCCGAACCTGATCAACGTCTACCTGGTCGAGGACGTGCTGATCGACGCGGCGACTAGGCACGCGGGGCGGCGGATCGCGCGCCAGCTCAAGGGGCACAGGCTCGCGGCACACGCGCTCACCCACGCGCACGCCGACCACCAGGGCGCGAGCCATGAGATCTGCGAGCGCTACGAGGTGCCCTTCTGGGTCGGCGCGGGCGACGCCGACGCCGCCGAGGACCCGGGCCTGATCCGGGAGCGCATGCCCAGGCACCCGATCCCGCGCCTGTTCTGGCGGATCATGGCGGGCCCCGGCCACCCTGTCGACCGCGTCCTGCGCGAGGGCGACGAGGTCGCGGGCTTCCGGGTGCTGGAGGTGCCCGGCCACTCGGCGGGCCACATCGCCTTCTGGCGCGAGTCCGACCGCGTGCTCATCCTCGGCGACGTCCTCAACAACGTGGACACGCTGACCCTGATCCCCGGCCTGCGCGAGCCGGAGACGTTCTTCACGCCCGACCCGGTCGTCAACCGGCGCTCGGCCCGCAAGCTCCTGCCGCTCGAGCCCAGGCTCGTCCTCTTCGGGCACGGCGCGCCCCTGCGCGACACGCGCAGGTTCGTCTCCTTCCTCGAGCGGCTGCCCGGCTGAGGCGACCGCGGCGCGCCGGGGCCTCGGCGGGCCACCCTGACTCTAAACTGGCGCATCGCATGAGCGACGAGCGGCGATACGACCCGGCGGCCGTCGAGGCGCGCTGGCAGCGGATCTGGGAGGAGGAGCGCACCTGGGAGGTGCCCAACCCGGGCCAGCCCGGGTTCGATCCCTCCAAGCCCAAGTCCTACGTGCTGGAGATGCTGCCCTACCCGTCGGGCGAGCCGCACGTCGGGCACCTGAAGAACTACGCGATCGGCGACGCCGTCGCGCACTTCCGGCGGCGCAACGGGCTGCAGGTCATCCACCCGATGGGCTACGACGCCTTCGGCCTGCCGGCGGAGAACGCCGCGATCCGCACCGGCGAGCACCCGCGGGTCGCGACCTTCGCCTCGATCGACGAGTTCCGCCGCCAGTTCAAGCAGTGGGGCATCTCGATCGACTGGAGCCGCGAGCTCGCCACCTGCGAGCCGGAGTACTACCGCTGGACGCAGTGGCTGTTCTTGAAGCTCTATGAGCGCGGCCTCGCCTACCGCGCCGAGGCGCCCGTGCAGTGGTGCCCCAAGGACGCCACCGTGCTCGCGAACGAGCAGGTGATCGACGGCCGCTGCGAGCGCTGCGGGACGCTGGTCGAGCAGCGCCGCCTGGAGCAGTGGTTCTTCCGCATCACCGAGTACGCTGACCGGCTGCTCGAGGACTTCGACGCGCTCGAGTCCTGGCCCGAGCACGTGATCACGATGCAGCGCAACTGGATCGGCCGCTCGGAGGGCGCCGAGGTCATCTTCCGCTGCGAGGAGCTCGACCTGGACTTCCCGGTCTTCACCACCCGCCCCGACACGCTCTTCGGCGCGACGTTCTTCGTGCTCGCGCCCGAGCACCCCGCGGTCGAGAAGCTCGCCGCCGGCACGGAGCACGAGCAGGCCGTCCGCGACTACGTCAACGAGGCGGGGCGCCGCAGCGCCGAGGAGCGCGGCGCCGAGGACCGCGAGAAGACCGGCGTGCCCCTGGGCCGCTACGTCACCAACCCGGTGAACGGTGAGCGCATCCCGATGTTCGTGTCCGACTACGTGCTCATGGAGTACGGGACCGGCGCGATCATGGCCGTGCCCGCGCACGACGAGCGCGACTTCGACTTCGCGCGCGCCTTCGGCCTGCCGATCCGGCAGGTCGTGCGCCCGCGCGACGCCGACCCCGACTCGTTCTCGCCGGACGAGCCCTTCGTGGAGCACTCCTCGGACGAGGTGCTCATGAACTCCGGCGAGTTCTCAGGGCTGCCGGCGCCCGAGGGCAAGCGCAAGATCATCGAGTGGCTCGAGGAGCGGGGCCTGGGCAAGGCGACGGTCAACTACCGCCTGCGCGACTGGCTGATCTCGCGGCAGCGCTACTGGGGCTGCCCGATCCCGATCGTCTACTGCGACGACTGCGGGACCGTGCCCGTGCCCGAGGACCAGCTCCCGGTCGAGCTGCCCGACATCGAGGACTACGCGCCCAAGGGGCGCAGCCCGCTCGCGGCCGCCGAGGACTGGGTCGCGACCACGTGCCCGCGCTGCGGCGGGGCGGCGCGCCGCGAGACCGACACGATGGACACCTTCGTCGACTCGTCCTGGTACTTCCTGCGCTACCTCGACGCGCGCAACGACGAGCGCCCCTGGGCGCGGGACGCGGTCGACCACTGGATGCCCGTCGACCTCTACATCGGCGGCGTCGAGCACGCGATCCTGCACCTGATGTACGCGCGCTTCTTCACGAAGGCGCTGCAGGACATGGACCTCCTGGGGGTTCCCGAGCCGTTCGCGAACCTCTTCACCCAGGGCATGATCACGCGCGACGGCGCCAAGATGTCCAAGTCGAAGGGCAACACGGTGAGCCCGCGCGAGTACGTCGAGCGGTACGGCGC
>DATCLC010000103.1:0-3040 GCA_036564135.1 Solirubrobacterales bacterium | reverse complement strand
AGCGCCCACGATCAGCCCGGACTTGACGTTCGGGCAGGAGACGTTGAGCTCGAGCGCCGCGACCTCCTCGCGCTCGCTGACCGCCCCCACGAGCCGCGCGAAGTCGTCGCGCGAAGTCGCCATCACCGAGACGATCAGCGGGACCGGGAGCTCGGCGAGCTTCGGCAGGTCGTGCTCGAGGAAGCCGGCAAGGCCCTTGTTGGGCAGGCCGATCGAGTTGATCATCCCGCTGGGCGTCTCCCACAGGCGCGGCGGCGGGTTGCCCGCGCGCGGCTCCAGCGTGATCGTCTTCGAGACGAAGGCCGCGAACGGAAAGCGCTCCAAGAGCTCATCGCCGAAGACCGCTCGCGCGGCGATCGCGTCGAACGTCCCGGAGCCGTTCAGGACCGGTTGCTCGAGCTCGAGCGCCCCGATGCGCACGCTCACCTGTGCCCCGCCCCCTCCACGAGCGCGGTGGCGATGCGGTCGCCGCGGACCACGGGGCCCTCGACGCAGAGGCGCATGTAGCCGCCGTCGGCGAGCGGCACGGCACAGCCGAAGCAGGCGCCGTAGCCGCAGGCCATCGGCGTCTCGAGCGCGAGCTCGACGGGCGCGCCACGCTCGGCGCAGAGCGCCCGCACGGCCTCGAGCATCCCGGGGGGCCCGCACGCGTACACGGCGGCGGTGTGCGCGTCGGGCCCCTTGAGCGCCACCGCGAGCAGATCGGTGACGTAGCCCTGGTGGCCTGCGTGGCCGTCCTCGCTCGCGAGCCCGACCTCCTGGCAGCGGAAGAGCTCGAGCCCACCGGAGTGCTCGCGGTCGCGGAAGCCGAGCAGGGTGCGCGTCGGGAAGGCGCGCTGCGCGAGCGCGCGGCGCAGCATCGCGAGCGGCGCGATGCCGACCCCGCCGCCGACCAGGATCGCGCCCGCGGCGTCGGGGTTGAGCTCCCGCGGCGGCGAGAAGGGCACGCCGAGCGGCCCGGTGATCCGCAGGCGCTCGCCCGGGCCGAGGCCGGCGAGCACGGAGGTCCCCGGGCCGACCGCGTCGACCAGGAAGTCCAGGCGCACGCCGCCGCCCGTGCGCTCCGCGTCGGCGACGGAGAAGGCGCGGGGCAGGTACGGGCGCCCGCCGTGCGTGCCCCAGCCGTCGGCGGAGAGCATGTAGAACTGCCCCGGCTTCGGGTCGGGACCCTCGGTGTCCAGCGCCGAGACGATCACGTAGCCGCCGGTCCGGCGGCGGTCGGTGACCTCGCAGTCGCGCGCCCCCAGCGGGGCGTGAGCCGGGGCGCTCAAGGCTGCCGCTCCAGCGCCTCGACCGCGGGTTCGCCGTCGGCGCGCGCGTGGAGCTCCTGGAGGCTGCGCGGGTCGGGCGCGGCCGAACGGGTCGCGAAGATCGCGCGCGCCGCCGCTGAGGCGCCGGTCATCGTGGTCACGCACGGGATCCCGTGTCGGACCGCGGCGGTGCGGATCTCATAGCCGTCCGAGCGGGCGCCGCTGCCCGTCGGCGTGTTGATCACCATGTCGACCTCGCCGGCGCTGATCAGGTCGACGACGTGCGGCGAGCCCTCGCTGATCTTGTTGATCCGCTGAACCGGGATCCCCATCCGCGAGATCGCCTGGGACGTGCCGCCGGTCGCCAGGATGCGGAAGCCGAGGTCGTGGAAGCGGGCGGCGAGCTGGGTCGCCGCGGCCTTGTCGGTGTCGGTCACGCTGATGAACACCGTGCCCTCGCGCGGCAGCGCCGAGCCGGCGGCGGTCTGCGCCTTGCCGAACGCCGTCGGGAAGTCGCGCGCGATGCCCATCACCTCGCCGGTCGACTTCATCTCCGGGCCGAGCACGGCGTCGGCCCCGGCGAACCGCGCGAACGGCATCACGGCCTCCTTCACCGAGACGTGCCCGGTCGGCATGTCGGGGACGTCCTGGTCCGCGAGCTTCTCGCCGAGCATCAGCCGGCACGCGATCTTCGCGAGCGGCGCGCCGATCGCCTTGGAGACGAACGGGATCGTCCGCGAGGCGCGCGGGTTCGCCTCGATCACGTACAGGGTGCCGCCGGCCACCGCGTACTGGACGTTGATCAGGCCAACGACGCCAAGCTCGAGCGCGATCGCGCGGGTCGTCTCGCGGATCTGGTCGAGCATGTCCTCGCCGAGGCTCATCGGCGGCAGCACGCAGGCCGAATCGCCCGAGTGCACGCCCGCCTCCTCGACGTGCTGCATGATCCCCGGCACGACCACGTCCGTGCCGTCCGCCAGCGCGTCGACGTCCACCTCGATCGCGTCCTCGAGGAAGCGGTCGAGGAGCAACGGGTGCTCCGGGTCGGCCTTGACGTTGGCCCGCAGGTAAGCGTCGAGCTGCTCGGGCGAGTAGCAGATCTCCATGGCCCGGCCGCCGAGCACGTAGGAGGGCCGGACCAGCAGCGGGAACCCGACCTCGCGACCGACCCGCATCGCCTCCTCCGCCGAGAGCGCCGTCGCGTAGGGCGGGTGCTCGACGCCCAGGCGGCGCAGCAGCGCGCCGAAGCGGCCGCGGTCCTCCGCGAGGTCGATCGCGTCCACGGGCGTGCCGAGGAGCCTCACGCCCGCCGCCTCGAGCTTGCGCGCCAGGCGCAGCGGCGTCTGCCCGCCGAACTGCACGATCACGCCGAGCAGCTCGCCCTTGGCGGCTTCTTCCCGGCAGATCGCCAGCACGTCTTCGAGCGTGAGCGGCTCGAAATACAACCGGTCGGAGGTGTCGTAGTCGGTCGACACCGTCTCCGGGTTGCAGTTGACCATGATCGTCTCGATGCCGAGCTCGCGCAGCGCGAACACGGCGTGGCAGCAGCAGTAGTCGAACTCGATGCCCTGCCCGATGCGGTTCGGACCGCCGCCCAGGATGATGACCTTCTTCTTGCCGCTGACGTCGGCCTCGGATTCCGACTCGTAGCAAGAGTAGAGGTACGGCGTCTTGGCGGGGAACTCGGCCGCGCAGGTGTCGACCCGCGCGTAGACGGCGTGGACGCCGTGCGCGTCGCGCAGCGCGCGGATCTCGTCCTGCGATTTGCCGGTGAGCGCCCCGATCTGCGG
>DATCLC010000102.1:0-19813 GCA_036564135.1 Solirubrobacterales bacterium | reverse complement strand
ATCGACCACGCCGACATCGATCGCGTCGCGGCCGAGGACCTCGTCCGAGCCAACGTCGCGGCCGTGGTCAACGTCTCGCGATCGAGCACCGGGCGCTACCCGAACTCGGGCCCGCTGATCATCGCCCGCGCCGGCGTGCGCCTGCTCGACGCGCCGGGGGCGCCGCTCTTCGACGAGCTCGAGGACGGGGAGGAGGTGGAACTCGCCGGCTCCGAGCTTCGCCGCGGCGATCAGGTCCTGGCGCGCGGCGAGCTCCTGGGCGTCGAGCTGCTCGAGGAGCGCCTCGAGGAGCAGCGTGCGCGCATCGACGAGGCGCTGCGGGCGTTCGCCGCCAACACGATCGAGCACGTCCGCGAGGAGGGCGAGCTCCTGCTCGGCGACCTGCAGCTTCCCCGGCCGCGCACCGACTTCCGCGACCGCCATGCGCTGATCGTCGTGCGCGGCACGACCTACCGGCGGGACCTGCAGACGCTGCGCGCCTACATCGACGACGTGAAGCCCGTGCTCGTCGGGGTCGACGGCGGAGCCGACGCCATCCTCGAGGAGGGCCTGGTCCCCGACATGATCCTCGGCGACATGGACTCGGTCAGCGACGCCGCCCTGCGCTGCGGCGCGGAGATCGTCGTCCACGGGTACCGTGACGGGCGCGCCCCGGGGGCGAAGCGGCTCGACGAGCTCGGCGTGGAGTACCAGGTGGTGCCCGCGATCGGGACGAGCCAGGACGTCGCCATGCTCCTCGCGTACGAGCACGGCGCCTCCCTGATCGTGTCGGTGGGCGCGCATTTCAACCTGATCGAGTTCCTCGACAAGAATCGCGCCGGCATGTCATCCACGTTCCTCACGAGGCTGCGCATCGGCGAGAAGCTGATCGACGCCAAGGGGGTGAGCAGGCTCTACAACCCCGGAGTCTCCGGCCGGCTGATGCTCGCGATCCTCGCCGCGGCGGTGGTCCTGATCGCGGTGATCGTGCTCATCTCAGCGCCCCTGCGCGAGCTGGCCGACCTCGTCTGGCTCAAGATCGAGGTCCTGCTCGGCCTGTGAGGAATACCTAGGCATGGGCTATTCGTCGCGCTACCACACCGCCTCGCTCGTAGCCGTCTTCGTGGCGCTCGCCGTGGGCATCGTGATCGGCGCCGCCCTCGGCAGCGACATCGTCACCGGCACCGCCGAGGACCTCGAGCGGGACCTGGGCGAGGACCTCGACCGGCTGCGCGCCGAGAACGCCGAGCTGCAGGAGGAGCTTGCCGCGGAGCGCGAGCTCGCCGAGCAGCTCTTCCCGGTGCTCGTCGGCAGGCGGCTCGAGGGTCAGAACGTGGGGCTGTTCGCGCTGGGCAACGTCCAGGAGGGCCTGATCTCGGCGATCCGCGCCGCGATCGAGCCCAGCGGGGGCAGGCTCACCGAGGTCGCCGTGATCGGCGAACCGGTCGATCCCGCGCCGGTGATCGACGCGATGCTGGGCACGGGTCGGCAGGTCCTGCAGAGGCAGGAGGCGGTCGAGCTCGCTGCCGCGCGCGCGGCCAAGGCGCTCGCCGGCCGGGGTCCGCGCTTCGACCACGCGCGAGACGCCCTGCTGCAACGCTTCTCCGGCACCGAGGAGCGGCTGGACGCGGTCGTCGTCGTCCGCAGCCAGCCCGACGAACTCGAGGGCCGCGAGCGAACCGACACCGAGGCGGTCGAGCGCGGCGTCATCGAGGGCCTGCTCGACGAGGGGATGCAGGTGGTGGGCGCGGAGCGCACCGAGGACGACCCCTCGCAGATCGAGTTCTTCGAGAGCCACGGGCTCTCCACCGTGGACAACGTCGACCAGCTCGTCGGCAAGTTCGCGCTCGTCCTGCTCCTCGAGGGCACCGACGGGAGCTACGGGGTCAAGGAGACCGCGGACGGGCTGCTGCCCGAGCTCATCCAGCCCGCGGAGCCCATCCAGCCCGAGCAATGACGCTGTCCGGACTCGTGCTCTCCGCGGCGATCGCGGCGCTGGTGAGCTCCGCGTGGGTGCGCGACATGGCGCGGGCGGGCCTGGTGCGCACCAACTACCGGGGCGTGAACGTCGCCTTTCCCGCGGGCGCCGTGCTCATCTCCTGCTCGCTGCTCGCGCTCATCCCGCTCGCGGTCCTCGACGACCGCGCCGACCTGGACCTGCTCGATCCGGATCTACGCCGCTGGGCCACCTACATCATCGGCGTCGCGATGCTCGGGCTGCTCGACGACGCGCTCGGCCGGGGCCATGCCGCGGACACCCCGCGGGGCTGGCGCGGGCACGCACGCTCGGTGCTCGCCGGCGGCTTCTCGACGGGCGCGATCAAAGCCGCTGGCGCACTCGCGCTGGCCGCCTACGCCGTGTCGGGGCGCGGCCGCGAGGGCCTCGACTACGTGGCCGACCTCGCCCTGCTGCTGCTCACCACGAACCTCTTCAACCTGCTCGACCTGCGCCCCGGGCGCGTCGAGAAGGTGTTCGTCGCGCTGCTTGTGGGGCTGTGCCTGATCGGCTGGACCGACGCGCCCCTCACCGTGCTGGGGCTCTTCATCGGCCCCGTGCTCGCGATCGCGCCGCTCACGCTGCGCGAACGGGCGATGCTCGGTGACACGGGCTCGAACCTGATCGGGGCGCTCGCGGGGGTCGCGCTGCTGCTCGTGCTTGGCGACACCGCGCGGCTCGTCGCGCTCGCGGTCGTCGCCGCGCTCACGATCTACGGGGAATTTCGGTCGATTTCGGAGACGATCGAAAGAGTTCCGCCACTGCGCGCTCTAGACTCGCTGGGCAGAGTCCGATGACGCTCTCCGTTCGTCTCCACAGCAGCTTCGACCGCGGGGGGCGCACCCACCCATGAAGCCGGGCGAGACGCGCTTCATCTTCGTCACCGGCGGCGTCGTCTCGTCCCTGGGGAAGGGCATCGCGGCGGCCTCCATCGGCCGCCTCCTCGTGAGCCGCGGGTTCCGGGTCCAGATCCAGAAGTTCGACCCGTACATCAACGTCGACCCGGGCACGATGAGCCCGTTCCAGCACGGGGAGGTGTTCGTCACCGAGGACGGCGCCGAGACCGACCTCGACCTCGGCCACTACGAGCGTTTCACCGACGAGAACACCTCACGGGCCTCGAACGTCACGGCGGGCGCGGTCTACAACTCGGTGATCCGCCGTGAGCGCCGCGGTGACTACCTGGGCGCGACCGTCCAGGTGATCCCGCACATCACGGACGAGATCAAGCAGCGCATCCTGATCGTCGCCGAGTCGCAGGCGGTCGACTTCGTGATCACCGAGATCGGCGGCACCGTGGGCGACATCGAATCGCTCCCGTTCCTCGAGGCGATCCGCCAGCTCTACTCGGAGCTCGGCCCGAAGCGCTGCATGTTCGTCCACCTCACGCTCGTGCCTTACATCGCGCACGCCGGGGAGCTGAAGACGAAGCCCACCCAGCATTCGGTCAACGAGCTGCGGCGCATCGGCATCCAGCCACACGCGCTCGTCTGCCGCTCCGAGAAGGGGCTCGATCGCGACATCCGCCGCAAGATCGCGCTGTTCGCGTCGATCCACGAGGATGCGGTGCTCTCCGCCCGCGACGTCGACAACATCTACAAGGTCCCGCTCGCCATGCGCGCCGAGGGGGCCGATGACCTCATCCTCGACCACTTCGGGATCGAGGCGCCGCCGCCCGATCTGACTGAGTGGGAGGAGCTCGTGCGGCGCGCCGACGCGTGCGAGGGGCGCGTGCGGATCGCGCTCGTCGGCAAGTACGTGCAGCTTGAAGACGCTTACAAGTCGGTGATCGAGGCGCTCCACCATGGCGGCTACCACCACGGCGTGAACGTCGACGTCGAGCTGATCGACTCCGAGCAGTTCGATCCCGAGGACGTCGCCCAGTGGGCTGACGGGATCCTGATCCCCGGCGGCTTCGGCGAGCGCGGCATCGAGGGCAAGATCACCGCGGCTCAGGTCGCGCGCGAGCGCGGGATCCCGTACCTGGGCATCTGCCTCGGCATGCAGATCGCGGTCGCGGAGTTCGCGCGGCACGTGTGCGGGATGGAGGGTGCGAACTCGACCGAGTTCGACCCCGAGACGCCGTACCCCGTCGTCGACCTCCTTCCCGAGCAGAAGGAGGTCTCCGACATGGGTGGGACGATGCGCCTGGGCGCCGATCCGGTGAAGGTGCACGACGGCACGAAGGCCCGCGAGATCTACGGCGAGGCGGTGATCTACAAGCGCCACCGCCACCGCTACGAGGTCAACAACATGCTGCGCCGGCGCCTGGAGGACCAGGGGCTGGTCGCGGGCGGGACGTCTCCCGACGAGCGGCTCGTCGAGATGATCGAGTTGCCCGACCACCCCTTCTTCGTGGCCTCGCAGTTCCACCCCGAGTTCAACTCGCGCCCGACCAACCCCGAGCCACTCTTCCGCGAGTTCGTGGGCGCCGCGGCCAAGCACGCGCAGGAGCGCGGGGGCGACGCCCAGGCTGAGGGCGACGCCGACGGGGCCGAGATCCGGGTGCGCCACGAGGCGTAGCCCGCCGCACGGCCGCCGCGAGTAGCCCCGGAAATTTTCCCACCGCGCCGGTGGCCGGCGTTAGTGTTGCTTCATGGCTGATCTCGATCAGTACCGCGAGCGTTCGCTCGAGACCTGGGATCGGATCGCCGACCACTGGGCGGCCGAGCGGCAGTGGCTGTGGAGACATACCGAGCCCGTCAGCCGCCGCTTGGCCGAGCGGCTGGCAGCCAAGCCCGGCGATGTGGTTCTGGACCTCGCCTGCGGGACGGGCGACACGGGCTTCCTCGTGGCCCGCTCAATCGGGCCGGACGGCAAGGTGCTCGCCACGGACTTCTCGCACCAGATGCTCGACCGGGCGCGTCAGAACGGTGACGAACAGGGCATCGAAAACGTCGAGTACCGCGTACTGGACGCGGAGCGGATGGACCTCCCGGACGACTCGGTCGACGGGGTGGTCTGCCGCTTCGGCTACATGCTGATGGGCGACCCCGTGCAGGCGCTGCGCGAGACGCGCCGCGTGCTGCGCGACGGCGGGCGCGTGACCTTCGCCGTATGGGCCCCGCCGGAGGAGAACGTGTGGGCGGCCCTTCCCGCCGGCGAGCTCATCCAGCGGGGGCACATCCCGCCGCCCGAGCCGGGCGACCCGGGCATCTTCGCGTTGGCGGATCCCGCCCGGATCGCCGACTCGCTCGGCCAGGCCGGCTTCGCGGACCACGCCGTCGAGCAGGTCGCCTTCGACTGGAACTACGAGGGTCCCGAGCAGCACTGGGACCTCACCATCAAGCTGGCGGGCCCGCTCGCCGACGCGATCGAGGGGATACCCGAGCCTGAACGGGAGGAGATCCGGGAGGCGGTCGGCAAGAAGATCGGCGCGATCCTCGAGCAGCGGGGGAGCGTCTCGGCTCTCGTGCACGTCGTGACGGCCTCGTGAGGCCGGCGAGCCGCACTCCGCTTCCCTGGCGCTTCACCAGGGCATAGCCTTCCGCGCGATGGTTCCGGACGAGCGCATTCTGCAGCGCTTCGCGAGGCTGTGCGAGATCCCCAGCCCGACCGGGGAGGAGCGCGCGGTGGCGGACGCGGTCGCCCGCGAGCTGCGCGACGCCGGCGTCGAGGTGATCGAGGACGAAGCGGCTGGCCCCGCCCGCGCGGGCTCGGGCAACCTCATCGCCCGCGTCCCGGGATCGTCACAGCGCTGGGTCTCGTTCTTCGCCCACCTGGACACGGTCCCGCACGACGGCCCGATCGAGGTCGAGTTCGCCGACGGCGTCTTCCGCAGCCGCGGCGACACCATCCTCGGCGCCGACAACAAGGCGGCGGTCACGGTCCTGGTCGAGCTCGCCTTGCGCGCGCTCGCGACGCCGCCCCCTGTGGGCCTCGAGCTGGTCTTCACGGTCGCGGAGGAGGACGGGCTGCGGGGCGCCAAGGAGCTCGACGTCTCGGCCCTGCGCTCGGATTTCGGCTACGTGCTCGACCACGCGACGCCGATCGGCGAGGTGATCACGGCGGCGCCCACCTACAACCGGATCGTGGCCGACTTCGAGGGCGTCGAGGCCCATTCCGGGATCCGCCCGGAGGACGGCCACAGCGCGATCGCCGCGGCGGCCGCCGCGATCGCGTCGATGCGCCTGGGCCGCATCGACGAGGAGACGACCGCGAACGTCGGGGTGATCTCCGGCGGCACGGCGACGAACGTGGTGCCGGGTCACTGCCGGATCGAGGGCGAGGCGCGCAGCGTGGACGAGGCGAAGGCGGGGGAGGTGACCGCCGCGATCGTCGACGCGTGCACGTGGGCCGCGAGCGAGGGCGGCTGCGACGTGGACGTCGAGGTGACCGAGGTGTTCCGCGGCTACCGCATCCCCGGCAACGCGCGGAGCCTGCGCGTCGCGCGCAGCGCGCTCGAGCGCTTGGGCATCGAGCCGCGCGAGGTCGCGACCGGGGGCGGCAGCGACGCCAACGCGCTGATCGCCCAGGGGTTCGAGTGCGTGCTGCTCGCCAACGGCACGACCGGCAACCACACGCCGGAGGAGGCCGTCGCCGCCGACGCGCTCACGAAGATGCTTGGAGTGTGCGAGGCGATCGCGACGGAGGTCGCGACGGCGCCGTGACGCCCGAGCGGGGAGTTCGGCCGTGCTGAAGCTGCGCCGAGGCAGGGTGGTCGAGGCCGACCCGCTCATCGTCGAGGTGGACGGCGAGCGGCGGCGGGCCTGGGCCGACGAGGCGCTGGTCGGCGAGGTGCGCGTGGGCGACGAGGTCGTCGTCAACACCGAGGCCCTCGACCTCGGGCTCGGCTCGGGCGGGTTCGACGTCGTCCACGTGAACCTCACGCGCGGGCTCTCCGCGCCCGGCGCCTCGGGCGAGCACGTCATGAAGCTCAACTACACCTCCCTCCAGCACCCGGTCCGGCCGCTGGAGGGGGAGGGGAGCGCTGACGAAGCCGACCCCAACGGAGGCGGTGCCGCCGACGACGCGACCCGCCCCGTACCCGTGCTCGTGATCCAGCTTCACGGGCAACTCGCGCCGGCGCTCTGGGCGGCGCGGCAGGTGAACGCTGGCCTGCGCATCGCCTACGTGCAGACCCCCGGCGGAGCGCTCCCCGGGGCGCTTTCGCGCGACGTCGCCGGCTTCCGGGAGCGCGGCTGGCTCGCTGCGCACGTGACGGCGGGCCCCTGCCACGGCGGCGAGCACGAGGCGATCAGCGTCGCCGGCGGGATCGACGGCGCCGCGCGCGCGCTCGGCTGCGACGCGGTGATCGCGGGCCCGGGGCCGGGGATCCTGGGGTCGGCGAGCCGGCTCGGGCACGGCGGCATGGCGGCGCTTGACACGGCACACGCCGCGCTCGCCCTCGGCCTGCCCACGCTGCTCGCGCCGCGGCTGTCGAGTTCCGACCCGCGCCCGCGCCACCGCGGCCTGAGCCACCACACCAAGGTCGTCCTGGAGATGCTGCTCGCGCCCGTGCGGGTCCCGGTGCCCGAGACCGAGACGGAGGGCTGGCCGCTGCTCGACGCCGGGGCGCCCGAGGGCGGCTCGCAGCGAGAGGCGCTCGAGGAGCTCATCAACGCCACGAAGGGCCGCCACGACCTGCTCGTGAGGACGATCGACCTCGACGGCTACGCGGCGAGCGGCCTGCCCGCGCGCACGATGGGACGCACGATCAAGGAGGACCCGCTCTTCTTCGCCGCGGCGCTCGCGGCGGGCGGGGCGTTGGCGGACTTGGCGGCGGGCGCATAGCGCCCCAGTCGCCAGTCGCCAGCCACCGGTCGCCGGTCGCCGGTCGCCGGTTCCGAGGGCCCACGCGCGCGGCCGCCCCCGCCCTTTGGGGCCCGCATCGCGCATTGCCTAGAACCGGCGACCGGCAGCCGGCGACCGGCGACCGGCAGCCGGCTTACTGCTTCTCCTTGTCCTTCCCCGGCCCGCCGTTCAGCTTGTCCTTGCCGGGTCCGCCGCGCAGCCGGTCTCGGCCCGGGCCGCCGAGCAGGGTGTCCCGGCCGGGCCCGCCCAGGAGCCGGTCGTTGCCCGCGCCGCCCGCGAGGCGGTCGCCGTGGGCCCCTCCGGACAGCCGGTCGTTGCCCGCGCCGCCGGAGAGGTTGTCCTTGCCGGCGGCGCCGACGAGGCGGTCCTTGCCGCCGCCCCCGCGGAGGACGTCGTTCCCCGCTTCGCCGTACAGGGCGTCGTTCCCCGCTTCGCCGTACAGGGCGTCGTTGCCGGCTGCGCCCTTGACCAGGTCCGCGCCATCGCCCGCGCAGACCACGTCGGAGCCTCCGCCGCCGTTGATCACATCGGCGCCGCCCTGCCCGACGATGACGTCGTCGCCGTCCGTGCCGGTCAGCGCGTCGTCGCCCGGCGTGCCGATGATCGCGCCTGCGCCGATCGCCTCGCCGCCGCAGGTCGCGTACTCGTACGCGCCTGCGTCGCACGCCGAGCCGCTCGGCCGCTGGACCCCGCGCGAATCGACCTGAATGCAGTCGACGCCGGGCACGAGGTCACGCGCAGCGCTGTCGGGCCCGATCGCGACCGTCGGCACCGGGCCGCCGTTGTCCTCGGCGGTCGCGGTGACGAGGTCCAGGTCCACGTTCCCGCCGGCGAGGTCGTCGTCGCCGAACTCGCAGTCCGGGTCCTCCACGGGCATGACGCTGTAGCCGTTCGGGTTGATCGTCGTCGAGGGGGCGAACATGCAGGCCTTGCTGTCGTCGGAGTTGTCGATCAGCACGGCCCTGAACGTCACCGACAGGGAACCGGACCCCGTCAGGTCCAGGTGGTCGGCGGCCTTGGGGTCGGTCGCCGTGTTGCCCACGACGGTGACATACGAGAGCAGGACGTTGCCCTGATGGCTCCTTCCGCCCATCGCGCCGCCCTTGCGGGCGGTGTTGCCCGCGAGGGTCGAGTTGATGACGAACACCGGGGTGGCGAACGGCGTCCCGTGCATGGCGATCCCGCCCCCGGCGGACGCGGCGCTCTCGTGGGCGGCCGTCGCCTGGTTGTCCACGAGCGCGGAGTCGTAGATCAGCACCTTGTTGCCGGCCGCGAGGCCGCCGCCGTACGCGTTGCTGTCGGCCGCGTCCGCGGTGTTCGCGACCTTATTGGCCTGGAGCGTGGTGCGCTCGATCACCAGCTCCTCGCCCATTGCGAGGACGCCGCCCCCACGGAGATTCTGGCCTGCCGCGGCGGCCTCGACTGAGTTGGCGCTGATGGTGCTGTCGGCGATGCGGCTCGGAAGGGCGTTCGGGACGATCGAGATCGCACCCCCGCCGCGTGTCGCGCCGTTCTCGTGGGCCGTGGAGCCGGTCATCTCGAGAGATCCGCCGCTGTTGACGTAAACCGCGCCCCCGTCACGCGCGAAGCCGTCGGTGAGCTCCACGTCCACCAGCGTCAGCTTTCCCCCGTCGACGTAGATCAGCCCGCCGTCCGGCTCGCTGAGCGAGACCGCGTTGCCGCCCGTGATGTTCAGGGCGACGAGCGTCACATCGGACTGCGCGCTGGGGAGCTCGATGATGCGGTCCGGCTGGTTGGTCGTGATCGTCGGCGGATCGGCGGGGTCCCCGGCGATCGTGATCGGCCCGCCGCCGCCGATGTCGAGGTCGCCCGTGGAGTTCCCGAAGTCGTCGATGGTGGGCAGCGTGAGCGAGTAGGTCGCGCCGCTTGCGAGGACGATCGTGTCCCGCTCCGCGTCGCCGGCGGTGCAGCCGCTGCCGCCGGCCGCGTTCGCGACCGCCGCGTTGATCGCCTCGCGCAGCGTGCACTGGTCATCCGCGGTCAGGTTGTCGGCCGTGGTGGTCACCTCGATCTCGGCCGCATCGGCTGGGCTCGCGAGCGCGAGGCACGCTGCCGCGAGCGCAACCAGGACCGCGAGATGCCGCCCGGCGCTGAGTCTGGTCCTGTGTGACACCTGACAGCCTCCTTCGGTCGAGTTTGCGGACGGGAAGCTCGCACCGCCGTTGTGGCCCGTCATGAGTGGCGACCACTCAACTTTTTTCGGCCGCCCGCGGGCGCCGCGCACGCGCGCGAGCGCTCCGCGATACTGCGGCGCGTGGAGCGCATCGCGAGCGAGGTCAAGTACGAGGGGCGGATCGCGACCGTGCGGGTCGACCGCTTCCGCTACGAGGACGGCTCTGAGTCCGACCGCGAGATCGTCGCCCATCCCGGCGCGGTCGGGATCATCGCCTACGACGACGAGTTCGTCTACCTGGTCCGCCAGCCGCGCGAGGCGGTCGGCGAGCGCTCGCTGCTCGAGGTGCCGGCGGGCAAGCTCGACCAGGAGGGCGAGAGCCCGCTTGAGTGCGCGAAGCGAGAGCTCGTCGAGGAGATCGGGTACGCGGCGCGCGAGTGGGGGGAGGCCAAGCGCTTCTACGCGACCCCCGGGTTCGCCGAGGAGGAGGTGACGCTCTTCTTCGCGACCGGGCTCGAGCCGGTGGAGGACCACCAGCCGATCGCAGAGGAGCGCATCGAGGTCGTTCGCTGGCCGCTCGCGGAGCTGGACGCGGCGATCGACGAGTGCGCCGACTCCAAGTCGATCATCGGCCTTCTGCTCCTGCGCGAGCGCCTGCGCGCGGGCTGAGCACGGCGACCCGCGCGCGGACGGGAGCAGCCTTGCAGCGGCAGGGAGCGCCGCGGGCGCGCTGAACCAGCCCACGTGGCCGTCGCCGTAAAGCCCAGGTCAGAGCGCAAGGTGGAGGCGCGTTTCGAGGCGCTCGTCCTCGACTTCCTCGCCTACCTCGAGTTCGAGCGCGGCCTGGCGCGCAACACGCTCGACGCCTACCGCACCGACCTCTTGCAGTTCGGCGCGTTCCTGGCCGCGCGCCGAATCGGCGCGACGGAGGTGACGCGTGCCGACGTCTCCGACTTCCTCGCCGACCTCGCCACGGGCGGGCGCGACGCCGAGGGCAACGAGCGCGCGCCGTGCTCGCCGGCGACGATCAGCCGCAAGACCGCCTGCCTGCGCTCCTTCTACCGGCACCTGCGCCGCGAGGAGCTCATCGACGTCGATCCAACCGCGACCGTCGACGCCCCCGCGAAGAGCCGCAAGCTGCCGCAGGTGCTGAGCTACGCGGAGGTGACCAAGCTGCTCGAGAGCGCGAGCGGCGGCGACCCGATCGAGCTTCGCGACCGCGCCCTGCTCGAGCTCATGTACGGGTGCGGGCTGCGCGCCTCGGAAGCCGTCGGCCTCGAGCTCACCGACATCGACCTGCGCCGCGCGTTCGTGCGGCCGCACGGCAAGGGGTCGAAGGAGCGCATCGTCCCGCTCGGCAGCGCGGCCGCCGCCGCGGTGAACCGGTACCTGCGCAGCGGGCGGCCCGAGCTCGTCGGCACCAAGCCCGAGCGCAAGCTGTTCGTGAACTTCCGCGGCGGCCCGCTCACGCGCCAGGGGCTCTACAAGATCATCCAGCGCCACGCGAAGGCGGCGGGCCTCGAGGGGAAGATGAGCCCGCACACCCTGCGCCACACCTTCGCCACGCACCTGCTCTCCGGAGGGTGCGACCTGCGCTCCGTGCAGGAGATGCTCGGCCACGCCGACGTCTCGACCACGCAGCTCTACACGCACCTCTCCACGGAGCGCATCCGGGACGTCTACTTCAAGGCGCACCCGCGCGCGACATAGTCGCCGGTCGCCAGTCGCCGGTCGCCCGTGCCCGGGCGTCGTGCGGCGTGCCGCGCTCGAGACGGGCAGGTGATCGCGCAGCCAATGACCGCTGCCGGCGGGCCCTCGTAACCGGCGACCGGCGACCGGAGGCCTGCCCCTAGATTTCCAACCGTGCCGGAGCTACCCGAGGTCGAGACCATCCGTTCGCAGCTTGAGCCCGAGATCGTGGGCCGGCGGATCGTGTCGGCGCGGATCCACGATCAGCGCTGGACGCGGCCGGAGCCGCCGCGCAAGGTCGAGCGCGCGGTCGCGGGCAGGCGGATCGAGCGCGTCGGGCGGCGCGGGAAGTACCTCGTGGTCGCGCTCGAGGGTGACCGCCACCTGGTCATGCACCTGCGCATGACCGGGAACCTCCTGTTGCGCCCGGCGGACGCCGGTCCGGCGCACGAGGACGAGGCGCTCGACCTGATGGACGCCCGCAAGTTCGGGGGGCCGCGGCTCTACCCGTCGCACCCCGAGGCCCGCCACCTCCGCGCGGAGTTCGAGCTCGACGATGGCTCGGAGCTCTGGTTCACCGACGCGCGCCGCTTCGGGCACGGCGTGGTCCTGCGGGGTTCCGAGCTCGACGCGTACTTCGACGCGCGGCTCGGGATCGAGCCGCTCTCGGGCGAGCTCACCCCGCAGGTGCTGCTCGAGCTCGCGCGGGGACGCACGGCGCCGCTCAAGTCGTTCTTGCTCAACCAGAGGTGGATCGCGGGGATCGGCAACATCTACGCCGACGAGGCGCTGCACCGCGCCGAGCTGCACCCGCTCTCGCCGGCCGGGTCGCTGCGGCCCGAGCACGCCGAGGCGCTCGTCGAGGGGATCGTGGAGGCGCTGGAGACCGGGCTCGCGAACGGCGGCTCCTCGATCGACGACTACCGCGACGCGCGCGGCCGGAAGGGGTCGATGCAGGACGAGTTCCTGGTCCACACGCGCGAGGGCGAGGACTGCCCGCGCTGCGGGGCCACGATCAGGCGCATCGTCGTGACCGGGCGCTCCACCTACTTCTGCCCGGAATGCCAGGTGCGCCTGCGCCGGCGTCCTCGGCGCAGGCGAACGGCCCGGCGCCGCGCGGTCTGAGGGGGAGGCGCCGAGCCGGGCCGTTCTCTGGGGTGTTGGAGGTGGCCTAGCGGCGCCGGATCACGCGGAACTTGTGTCGGGCGGGGGAGGTATCGACATTGCCCGCACGATCGATCGCGCGCACCAGGAAGGTGTGCTTGCCGCTCTTGACCCGCACCCGGTGCGGGGAGGAGCAGGGGCGGAACTTCTTGCGGTCGAGCTTGCACTCGAACGTTGCGCCCGGCTCGGTCGCCCTGAACTTGAAGGTCACGCGAACCTTGCCGCGGCGCGCCTTGACCCGCTTGCGCGGCTTGCCGCTGAGCTTCGTCTGGGGCGGGAACGGATCGCGCTCGTCCGCCCCGATGTCACGCCGCGCGACGCCGTCGCGGTCGCCATCGAGGGCGCGCGGGTCGCCCTCGAAGTCGGTCGCTTCCGGCGGCGGTTCGTCCGGGTTGCCCGCGTCGATCATCGGCGAGTTCGGCGCCAGGCGAAGATCGCCGCCGCCCGCGTCCATGAAGCGCGGGTCCGCGTTCGTCTGGAACTCGTGGCAGCCGGTGGCGCCGGGCGTCTCCTCGGGGCCCCGCGAGAAGGCGATCTCGCAGTTGCCCGTGCCCGTCGCGACCACCCCGCGGTCGCTGATGATCGATGAGTCGACGCGCAGAGTAGCGTTGCTGACCAGGATGTCGGCCGCGCCTGCGCCGGCGACCGTCACGTTGACCAGCTCCGCGCCGCCGGTGCCGTCGCCGAGCACCACGATGCCCTCCGACGTGCTACCGACGACGATCGTGTCGCTGATGGTCGTGGAGATGGCTGGGTCGCTCACCCGGATACCCGTGGCGTGGCCGGAGATCAGGTTGCCGACGATGCTCCAGCCCGACTCGCCGAACGCGTTAGGGGCGGCCTCGATGCCGGTCGTCCCGGGGTGGCCAGGGTCGTCGATCCGGTTGCCGGCGACGGCCGCGGGCCCGATGGCTTCGATGGCTGTGTTGCGGATGGCGGACAGCAGGTTGCCGTCGATGACCGGACCCTCGTTCCCGGCGACGAGGGCCCTGATCCCTACGTCGAGGCCCGTGAGGCGGTTGCCGGTGACGAGTGTCTCCGCGGTCGCGAGCACGCCGACGTCGGGGCCCTCCCCGTTGGCGTCGACGATGACGTTGTCGGCGACGGCCTCGGTCGTGCCGCTGATGCGGATCCCAATGTTGTCGGCGACCAGGATTCGGAAACCACGGATGGTGCCCGCCGCGTTGCCGACGTTGACGGCGACCACCGTCGGTGCGTCGGGCGTGGTGGTTAGCGTGGGCCGTCCACCGGGCGCCTCGCGTCCTCCCACGAAGTCGTCGGCGACCAGCGAGCGCCCGCCGAACAGGGTGAACCCCGAGCCGTTGTCGACGTAAGGCGAGGGGCTGTCATCCACGTGGACGGCGGCGCCATCGGTCGCATGTGAGGCTGCGAGGTTGATCGAGGCGCACGGGGCTTGTCTCGGGCAGCCGAAGGCGCCGTTTAGGTCGCTTCCCGTCTCCGCGTCCACGAATGCGTCGGCCGCCTGCGCGACGGCGGGCGCAAGCGCCAGGCCGCACAGGGCGAGCAGAGCGGTGGTGAGAGGTCTGCACGTCTTCATCCGGGCCACTATCGACGGCGTCCCGACGCCGGCGGTATCGGGGAAATCCCGGAATCCGATCCGCTTTCGCCCACCTCGCTGACCGTGCGCAGAGGTGGCGCGTAGCAACGGCATCGCGCGTTCGGCAGGTGGTCAGCTCGCGCGCACGCCCCGCTCGGCGATCGCGGCGCTGAGCTGGGCGCGGCGTGCGACTCCGAGCTTGCGGAAGATCCGCGCCAGGTGGCTCTCAACGGTCTTCTCGGAGATGTGGAGCGCGGCGGCGATCTCGCGGTTAGTCATGCCGACGGCGACGAGCTGGGCGATCTCGCGCTCGCGCCCGCTCAGCGCGTCGATGCCCTGGTCGCCGGGGGCGGGGGAGCCGCGCCGGGGCACGCGGTGACCCAGGTCGCGCAGGGCGCGGGCGGCTGCGTCGGCGTGCCGTACCGCGCCCCCTGCGAGGAGGAGGCGCCGCGCGTCCCTGAGCAGGTTCGCCGCCCGTTCCCGGTCGCCCGCGAGCGCGGCGGCACGACCCGCCACCACGCGCGCGCGGGCGGCGTCGACCGGCTGCTCACGCGATTCGAATGACGCCGCGGCCTCGAGCGCGGTTGCGAGCGCGGCGGCCGCGTCGCCGGCGGCCAGCTCGACCGCCGCACGCGCGCGGAGCGCCTCGCCCGTGCGGCCCGGGAGGTCGATGTCCTCGACGTCGGCGCACGCGCGCTCGGCCCACTCCCTGGCGGCGTCCACGTCGCCCAGCGCAATTTCGGCTTGCGCGAGAACCTCGTAGACGTGCGGGCGGAAGGCGTGCTCGAGCGGCTCGAGCTCGGGCCCGGTGGCGAGCAGGACGGCGTCGCGCGCGCGCTCGGGCTCGCCCGCTTCGACCAGCGCCTCGCCGAGGAAGCACGACGCGAGCCGAGAGAAGTACGACTCGGTGATCCGCTGCGTGACCTTGACCGCCTCCTCGCCGCAGCGCACCGCCAGGCGCAGGTCGCCGCTCGTGGTCGCGATCCAGCAGCGCACGGTGAGCGCCCAGGCGAGCGACTGGTGGTTTCCCGAGAGGCGCGCCATGTCGACGGCTTCGTCCGAGAGCTCGGACGCGGCCCCGAGCCGGCCGAGCGCGGCGATGCAGATCGCCTTGCCGATCATCGCCGGGACGAGCAGGTGCCCCTGGCCGGTGAGGCGCGAGATCGAAAGCAGGCGGTCCATGTGCCTCACGCCCGCGGCGTGGCGCTCGCCGCAGCGGTCATACCAGCCGAGCCAGAAGAGGGCGATGAGCCGCGGGGCGAGCGCAAGGTCGTCGGCGGCGTCGATCACCGCGGCCGCCTCCTCGTAGTGCCGGTCGGCCGCGGCGATGTCGCCCAGCCGGTACTCACCGAGCGCGAGCAGCGCGCGAGCCTCGGCCGCCAGCAGCTCGTCGCCGATCCCCTCGGCGGCTTCGAGCGCCTCGCGCGCCCGGTCCGCGAGGGCGTCGTCGTTCATGTAGAACCGGTCGCCCGCCAGCTCGAGCCGCAGGAGCGCGGCGTCGCGCGGCGCGTCCGGCGGCACCTCGCGCAGCGCGCGGGTCAGAAGCGAAGTCGCCGCGTCGTGGCTGCCGAGCAGGTGCTCGAGGAACGCGATGAAGGGGATCACCCGGAAGCGCAGCGACGCGCGCTCGGGCGGGAGCTCCGCCAGCACGGCGTTGAGGGCGTCGCGAGCGGCGGCGACCTTGCCCGCCGAGCCCAGCGCGGTGGCGACCGCGATGCGCAGCTCGAGGCGTCGGGAGTCCTCGGCGGGGAGGAGGCGCAGCGCGGCCTCGTACCAGCGCGCTGCCGCCGCGGGCGCGCGCGGCGCGGCGCGCTCGGCCGCCGCCCGCAAATCGGCGATCGCGCGCTCGTCGCCGACCGACGCCGAGGCCTCGATGTGCCGGGCGCGCGCGAGCGGGTCGGCGCCGTCGTCGGAGAGTGCCGCCGCGGCGCGGGCGTGGGCCTCAAGCCGCCAGCCGGGCGGGGTCGCCTCGTAGATCGCGCGCCGCACGATCGGGTGGCGGAACCGGAAGCGCCGTGGCGAGTCGGTCGGCTGGATCAGGCCGACCCGGGCGACCGCGTTGAGCGCCTCGACGCGCGCGGGTCCGTCGAGACCCGCGGTACGCGCGGCGAGCTCGACGTCGAAGGTCTCCCCGAGCACGGCGCCGCCGCTCGCGAACGCGCGCGCGACTTCGTCGAGCTGGTCGAGCTCGGCCTCGATCGCGTCCATGACGAGCTGGGGCACGCCCTCAAGCGTCGCCCCGGACGAGTGGGGCGCGGCGCGCGCGGCGCGCGCGTACTGCTGCAGGTAGAACGGGTTGCCCCCGCACTCGGCGTAGGCCGCGCGGCGCGCCTCCTCGGGGAGCCCCGGAAGCAGCGCCTCCGCGTCGCGCTCGCTCAGCGGGCCGAGCTCGAGCGCGTGCAGACGGCCGTCGGCGCGCGCCGCCGCGAGGCCGGTAGCGAGCAGGCCGGGCTGCTGCGCGCTGCGGAAAGCGAGCGCGATCGTCACGGCGCGCGTCGGCGGGCGGTGCAGCAGGTACGCGATCGCCTCCAGCGATGCGTCGTCGGCCCAGTGCACGTCGTCGAGCGCGAGGAGCACGGGGCGCTGAACGGCGAGCGTGTCGAGGAGCGCGCGCAGGGCGGCGTGGGTCCTGTGGCGCTCGCCCTGGAGGGTGGACGTCGGCGCGTCCGGGGCCTCGAGCCCCGGGAAGATGCGCGCGAGCTCGGCGCGGTGCTCGGTGCCCAGCGCCTCGAGGCGGCGCGGGCCCACCCCGTCCACGGACTCCCAGAGGGCGTCGTGGAGCACCGCGAACGGCGCGCCCTGGTCGAATTCCGCGGCGCGCCCGTTGAGGACCAGGGCGCCCTCGTCGCGCGCGCGGAGGCCCAGCTCGCGCAGCAGGCGCGTCTTGCCGATCCCCGGTTCGCCGGCAAGCGTGACGACGAGGGCGGTGCGCATGCCCTCGGCTACGGTCCGCTCCAGCGCCGCCAACTCGGCGCTGCGCCCCACGAGCGCCCCGAACCCGGGCGCCTCCCCACGGCCCGACATTTCGGCCCGAGTCTAAGCGGGCCGGGCCGCGGAGGGAAGGCCCGGGGCGCCGTCAACCGCGCGGGCGTGGATATCGTGGGGCCATGGCGACCGCGGCAGCGACCCAGCACGCCGAGTTGCCCCCGCCGCCAGGCTTTCGGATCGGTCACTGGACCGACCAGCGCGGCGCCACCGGCTGCACGGTCGTGATCGCGCCACCGGGCTCGCTCGCCGGGGTGGACGTGGCCGGGGGAGCCCCGGGCACCCGCGAGACGGACGTGATCTCCCCGCTGGCGGGCACCGACAGCGTGACCGCGGTGATGCTCGCCGGCGGCAGCGCGTACGGGCTGGCGGCCGCCGACGGGGCGATGCGCTGGCTCGAGCGCAACGGGCACGGGCACGCGACCCCCGCGGGCATCGTGCCGATCGTGCCGACGGCGATCGTCTACGACCTGGCGGAGGGCGACCCCTGCGCCCGGCCGGGAGCCGATGCGGGGGAGGCGGCGTGCGAGGCGGCGCGCGAGGGTGTTCCCGAGCGCGGGCGCGTCGGCGCGGGCGCGGGGACCGCGGCGGGCAAGGGGCTCGGGCGCGAGCGCTCGACGCCGACCGGGGTGGGCTACGCGGCGCTGCGGGGGAGTTTCGGCTTCACCGTCGCCGCGCTCGCTGTCGCGAACCCGTTCGGGGACGTCCTCGCCGAGGACGGCTCGGTCCTGGCCGGCGTGCGCGCGGCCGACGGCGAGTCCGCACCGCGCACGGCGGACCTCGTCGCGGAGCGGCGGCGCGAACTCGAGACCGTGCACTCGGGTGAGGGCAACACGACGCTCGTCTGCCTGATGACCGACGCCCCGCTGGACAAGGCCGAGTGCGCGCGGGTCGCCCGCGCGGGAAGCGCCGGGGTGGCGCGGGCGATCGACCCGGCGTTCACCGACGTCGACGGCGACGTGGTCTTCTGCGTGGCCTCGGGGCGGGAACGGCCGGCGGGGCGCTTCCCGACGCTGCAGGCGCAGGTGCTCGCGGCGACCGCCGCCGCGGCGGCGATCCGCGACGCGGCGCGCAGCGCGCGGGCACGGCGGTAGGCGCCTGCCCGCGGTTGCGGGCGCGCGTCTTTCGTAACACCTCGTCGCAGCCCACGTCCGATTCGACCACCGCATACGGGGCCAAACGGGTCCGGGTGGGTACGGAACTGCGGAAATTTCGGCGGATGTGTCGCCGAATGCGTCCGAGGTGGGCGCGACGCTATGGGGTTGGATGGCGGGTTCGTTCAAGACGCAGGCCGTCGTGCTGCGGTCCATTCGCTTCGGTGAGGCGGATCGCGTGCTGCACCTCTACACCGCCGCGCGCGGCCGCGTGAACGCGATCGCGAAGGGCGCGCGGAGGCCGCGCTCGCGCTTCGGCGGGCGGCTCGAGCCCTTCTTCCGGCTCGAGCTGGTGCTTTACGAGGGGCGCGGCGAGCTCGCCACGGTGACAGCGGCGGACACCCTCGACGGCTACCCCCGCCTGCGCGCGGACGGCGCGGCGCTGAACGCGGCGGCGCGCGCCTGCGACGCGGTGCTGCGCCTGCTCGACTCGAGCGAGCCGAACCCGGCCGCCTACAACCTGCTGTGCCGCTACCTCGCCCTGCTCGAGCGGCGCGCCGCCGCCGGCCCGGTCGAGAGGCCGGAGCTGCTCGCGGCGGCGCTCGCCTTCCGGCTCAAGCTCGCGCTCGCGGCGGGCTTCGTCCCCGAGCTCTCGAGCTGCGCGCGCTGCGGCGAGGCCGACGGGCTCGTGGCGTTCTCGGGCGCGGCGGGCGGCGTGGTCTGCGCGGCGTGCCAGGGCGACGGCTTCGAGCTCTCGCAGGATGCGCAGCGCTTCATGACCGAGGCGCTGGGGCGGCCGCTGGCCGAGGCGCCCACAGCGGGCGAGCGCGCGCTGCGCCAAGCCGAGCGCGCCGTCACCGCGACGCTCGAGCACCACGCGCACGTGCAGCTCCGGGCGGCGGCGTAGCGCTCGCGCGCCCGCGTCCGCCACGATTGTGGGGTGAGCGATCGCGAGGAGCGGGGTGGCGAGGAGCCGCGCGTCGATTTGATGGAGGCCCTGGGTGGCAGCCGGGGGTTGGCCGACTCCGGGCTGCCCGCGCTCGCCTTCGTGATCGTCTACACGGCGAGCGGGCAGGACCTGAACGCGTCCGCCCTGGCGGCGGTAGCCCTGGCGGTGGTGCTGGCGGCGGTGCGCATCTGGCGGCGCGAGACCCTGCAGTTCGCCTTCTCCGGGCTGATCGGCGTTGCGATCGCCGCCTTCATCGCAACCCGGACTGGGCGGGCTGAGGACTTCTTTTTGCCGGGCATCCTGCTGAACGCCGCGTACGCCACCGCGTACCTGGCCTCGATCGCCGTGCGCTGGCCGCTCCTCGGGGTGCTCATCGGCCCCGTCATCGGCGAGGGCATGAAATGGCGCAAGGATCCGCGGCGGCTCGCGCTCTACTCCAAGGCGAGCTGGATCTGGGTCGGCGTCTTCATGCTGCGGCTCGCCGTCCAGCTTCCCCTGTACCTGGCGGGCG
>DATCLC010000101.1:0-8657 GCA_036564135.1 Solirubrobacterales bacterium | reverse complement strand
GCTCTGAACCGCCGTGCCGGAGCGCCTCGTGGACATCCCGATCGAGTCGCTGCCGTTCGTCGACGAGTACTACCTCGACATCGCCGCCACCACCGAGGACGTCTGGGAGGCGCTGCTGGCCACGATGCGCGGCTACGCGCGCGGCTCCGCCCGCCCGATCGCCCGTGCCCTGGGCTGCGCGCAGACCGAGACGCGGGGCGAGATCGGCAGGATCGGCTCCACCATCCCCGGGTTCGTCGTCACCCGCTCCGTGCGCCCCGTCGTGCTCGCCCTGATGGGCCAGCACCGCTTCTCGCGCTACGCGCTCATCTTCCGCATCGTCGAGAAGCCCAGCGGGCTCGTCCTGCTGAGCGCGCAGACGCGCGCCGAGTTCCCCGGCGCCAAGGGCAAGGCTTACCGCGGGCTCGTGATCGGCACGCGCGGGCACGTCCTCGTGACCCGCTCGATCATGCGCTCGGTCCGCCGCCGCGCGGAGCGCATGACTTGGGATGACCAGCGCCGCGCTTGAAGCCGCCGGGCGGCGGGCATAGAATCGTCGTAGCGATCGGCACGAGCCAAAAGCGAGGCCGATCGCCGAAGCAGACATCGACATACGGCGGCGCCAAAAGCGCTCGCCCATCGTCCGTAGGCGTCGCTGGTGGAGATCCCACGGCGGCGGTAGGCCGATCGGCCCGAGGCGATCCCAACGGCCGGTCCGACACAAAGGGCGGAGAGAATGAAGCCAACCAACGGTGCGCTCGCGACCGAGCCTGCGCGCGTACGCGCGGACAAAGACGCGGACGCCGGGCTGCCCCTGACGCGCGACGACCGCGCGAACCTCCTGCGCTACATGGCGATGATGCGCTTCGCCGAGGAGCGCGGGCTGACGCTTTACAGACAGGGCAAGGTCCCCGGTTCGTTCTACGACGGCCGCGGGCAGGAGGCGATCCCGGTGGGCTCGGCGTACGCCCTCGGGCCGCGCGACCGGATGTGCATCCTGCACCGCGACCTGGGCGCGCACTTCGTGCGCGGGGTAACCCCCGACCGCTACCTGGCCAACTACATGGGCCGCGCCGGCGGCGTGACCGGCGGCAAGGACGGCAACATGCACTTCGGCGACCGCCGGCTGGGCTGCGTCGGCATGGTCTCGATGCTGCCCGACATGGCGCTCGTCGCAACCGGGATGGCGCTCGCCTTCAAGCATCGCGGCGAGCCGCGCGTCGCCCTCACGTACTTCGGCGAGGGCTCCACCGCCAACGGCCAGTGGCACGAGGCGATGAACTTCGCGGGCGTCCACCGCCTGCCGGTGGTCTTCATCCTCGAGAACAACCGGTTCGCCTACTCGACGCCCAACGAGCTCGAGTTCGCGGTCGACCCGGTCGAGCGCGCCCGCACCTACGGCTTTCCGGGCGTCGCCGTCGACGGCAACGACGTAGAGGCGGTCTTCGAGCGGACCCGCGACGCGGTGGAGCGCGCCCGCGCCGGGGGCGGCCCGACGCTGATCGAGTGCCACACGATGCGCATGCACGGCCATGGGGCGCACGACGACATGAGCTACGTGCCGCCGGAGATGTTCGAGGAGTGGAAGGGGCGCGATCCGATCGAGCGCTACCAGGCGCGCCTGGTCGACGACTTCGGCTTCGAGCGGGCGGAGGTCGACGCGATCCTCGACGAGGTACGCGCCTATGTCGCCGAGTGCGCCGAACGCGCGCTGGCCTCGCCGATGCCCGCGCCCGAGACCGCGTTCGAGGGCGTCTTCGCCGAGGAGTGGGAGCCGCTCGGCGACGGGCACGCGCCCTGGTCGCGCTGGCAGGCGGCCGCGGCCGCCAAGGAGGCGGCGTGATGGCGGAGGCGCAGCTCACCAGCGACGAGCCCGCGCCGGCCGTCGAGGCGCAGGCGCCCGCGACCCGCGAGCTCACCTACCTCGAGGCGATCTCGGAGGCGCTGCGCGAGGAGATGCGCCGCGACGAGACCGTGATCTGCATGGGCGAGGACATCGGCGCCTTCGGCGGGGCGTTCAAGGTCACCGACGGCTTCTACGAGGAGTTCGGCGCCGCCCGCGTGATCGACACCCCGCTCGCCGAGAACGCGATCATCGGCACGGCCGTCGGGGCCGCGATCGAGGGGCTGCGGCCCGTCTGCGAGATGCAGTTCGCGGACTTCATCTCCTGCGGCTTCGACCAGCTCGTGAACGTGGCGGCGAAGCTGCACTACCGCCAGGGCATCGCCGTCCCGATCGTGGTTCGCCTCCCCTCCGGCGGGGGCTTCTCGGGCGGCCCGTTCCACTCGCAGAACCCGGAGGCGTGGTTTTTGCAGGCGCCCGGGCTCAAGGTAGTCGCGCCCGCGACCGCCGCCGACGCCAAGGGCCTTCTGATCAGCGCGATCCGCGACCCGAACCCCGTGTGCTTCCTCGAGCACAAGGGCCTCTACCGCACGGTTCGCGACGAGGTGCCGGCGGGCGAGCACGCCGTGCCGCTCGGCAAGGCGCGCGTCGCGCGGGAGGGCTCCGAGCTCACCGTGATCGCCTACGGCTCGAGCGTCCATCTGGCGCTGCGGGCCGCCGAGGAGCTCGGCGAGGGTATCGAGGTGATCGACCTGCGCTCGCTCTGTCCGATGGACACCGAGGCGATCCTGGCGAGCGTGCGCAAGACGTCGAAGGTGCTGGTCGCGCACGAGGCGACGCGCTCGTGCGGCGTGGGCGCCGAGGTGTCGGCGCTGATCGCGGAGCACGCGTTCGAGTACCTCGACGCCCCGGTCCGCCGGCTCACGGCGCCCGACGTGCCGATCCCGTTCAGCCCGCCGCTGGAGCAGGCGGTGTTGCCCCAGCTCGACGACATGAAGGAGGCCTGTGATGAGCTCCTCCGGTACTAGCGCCGCGCTCGCCGCGGGCGGCCGCGTCGAGGTCACGATGCCCCAGATGGGGATCAGCGTCAGCGAGGGCACGATCGTCGAGTGGCGCAAGCAGCCGGGGGATGAGGTGGTCGCCGATGAGGTGCTCTGTGAGGTGAGCACCGACAAGATCGATGTGGAGATCCCTTGTCCGGCTTCCGGGGTGCTGGAGTCGGTTCTGGTTGGGGAGGGCGAGACGGTGGCTGTTGGGACTCCGATCGCTCTGGTCTTGACTGGGGAGAGCAATGGCGAAGGCGCTGGGACCGCTGGCGCACGTGAGCGTGCCGCCGCGGGTCCCGGCGCCGGCGGGTCCTCCGCAGCGCCCGGGCCCAAAGGAACGGGCGACCGACGACCGACGACCGACGACCCGGGTGAGCTCGATCGCTCGCGCTTCTACTCGCCCGTGGTGCAGCGCATGGCTGCGGAGCACGGGATCGATCTGGAGTCGATCGCGGGCACCGGGGTAGGCGGCCGGGTGCGCAAGAAGGACGTCGAGGCCGCGATCGCCGCGCGTTCCGCTGCGCCCGCGCATAAGACGCTCCATACGGAGTCGCCGTATCGCCCCGAGCCCGAAGCACAGGCGCCTGCGCCAAGCGCGAGGCCCGCGCTCGCCGGGGAGCGGCGGGAGGTCATGACTCCCATGCGCAAGGCGATCGCTGAGCACATGGTGCGCAGCCGGCGCACGGCGGCGCACGTCACGACCGTCGTCGAAGTCGATTTCTCGGCGGTCAGGCGGCGGCGTGCGGAGCTGCGCGCTGACCTAGAGCGGCGCGGGGTGAAGCTCACGTACCTGGCGTTCGTCGCGCGGGCGGCGGTCGCCGCCCTTCAGGAGTTCCCGGTATTGAACGCGTCGGTGGACGGTGAGGAGCTCGTCTACCACGACTCGGTGAACCTCGGCATCGCGGTGGCGCTCGACGATGGCCTGGTTGTTCCCGTTATCCCCCGGGCGGAGCGACTCAGCCTCGAGGGCATGGCTGCCGCGATCGCCGAGGTCGCCGAGAAGGCGCGCACGGGCCGGCTCGTCCCCGACGACGTGCAGGGCGGCACGTTCACGATCACCAACCCGGGCCAGTTCGGCGCGATCATCGCGACGCCGATCATCAACCAGCCGCAGGTTGCCATCCTGGATCTGGAGGCCGTTGTCAAGCGGCCGGTGGTGGTCGATGATGCGATTGCGATCAGGCCGATGGCGTACCTGCCGCTCTCGTTCGACCACCGTGCGCTGGACGGCGCGACGGCGGCCCGTTTCCTGAGCCGGATCAAGGCAATCCTCGAGTCAGGAGATGTGAGTTGAAAGCGATCGCTGCACCGAGCTCTCGTGAACCCAGGCCGAAGGGCGCGGCGGCCCTGGTCCAGCTCGACGGGCTCGCCCCCGGCGAGCGCGTAGCGTTGCGGGCGGGCGAGCTGCCCGGCGGCCTCGAGCACGAGGAGCTCGTCATCCAACGCGGCGAGCGCAGCGGCGCCCTGATGGCGATCGCCATCCACTCCACGCGCCTTGGGCCGGCGCTCGGCGGACTGCGCCTGTGGACGTACGCCGCGCACGACCACGCCGTCGAGGACGTGCTGCGGCTCGCCGAGGCGATGACGTACAAAGCGGCCGCCGCGGGGCTCGACCTCGGCGGCGGCAAGGGCGTGATCTGCGCTCCCGGGAGCGAGCTGCCCACCGGCGAGCAGCGTCGCGCCGTCCTGCTCGACTTCGGCGACCTCGTCGAGTCGCTCGGCGGCCGGTACATCACCGCCGAGGACGTCGGCACGAGCGCCGAGGACATGCTGGTGATCGCCGAGCGCACGGAGCACGTCACCGGCAGGCCCGTGGAGGCGGGCGGCGCCGGCGATCCGAGCCCGTACACGGCGATCGGCGTCGAGGCGGCGATGCGCGCCGCCTGCGCGCACGGCCTCGGGACCCCGGTGCTCGCAGATCTGCGGATCGTGATCGTCGGGGTGGGCCACGTCGGCGAGCGTCTCGCCCGCTCGCTCGCCGCCCGCGGGGCGAAGCTCACGCTCTCGGACATCGCTCCGCGCGGGCGCGAGATCGCGGAGGAGCTCGGTGCCGGGTGGGTCGACCCGGACGAGGCGATGACCACGCCGTGCGAGGTGCTCGCGCCCTGCGCGGTCGGCGGCGTCATCAACCCGGAAGTGGTCGACCGGCTGCGCTGCCGCGTGATCTGCGGGGCGGCGAACAACCAGCTCGCCACGGACGCGATGGGCGAGCGCCTGGCGCGCCGGCGCATCGTGTACGCGCCCGACTTCATCGCGAACGCCGGCGGGCTGATCGCCTGCTACCGCGAGCTCAAGGGCTACGACGCGGACCGGGCGCGGATGCTCGCCCTGGGCATCGAGGACGTGATGGGCGATGTGCTGCGCAGCGCCGCGCGCCGGGGGATCACCCCCGTCCAGGCGGCACGCGAGCTCGCCGAGGCGCGCCTGCAACAATCGGAGCAGTGAGCACGGCAAGCCCAGCGCCCCCGGTCTGGACGGTCTGGCTGGGGACGATTCCCTACGGCGAGGCACTCGCCCTGCAGAAGCGGCTCGAGGCGGCCCGCCAGCGCGACGAGATCCCCGACGTCCTGCTGCTCCTGGAGCACCCGCCCGTTTACACGAAGGGCCGCCGGACCGGCGCCGACGACCTGCCGATGAGCGAGGACTGGTACCGCGCCCAGGGCATCGAGATCTTCGACGTCGACCGCGGCGGCCAGGTGACTTACCACGGCCCCGGCCAGCTCGTCGCCTACCCGATCGTCGACCTGGGCCCGCTGGGCGGGGACGTGCACGAATACGTGCGCGGGCTCGAACGCACGATGATCGCCGCGCTCGGCGACTTCGGCGTCCCGGCGCAGGTGTTCGCGGGGCTGACCGGCGTGTGGACGGCGGGCGACCCGCCCATCGCGCCGGGGACGACCGGGCCGCAGCGCACCCCGGTCGGCGCCGGATCGCTCGGCGGCCCGGGCGAGGCGCGCAAGATCGGCTCGATCGGCATCCACGTGAGCCGTGGCGTGACCACGCACGGGCTCGCGATCAACGTGAGCAACGACCTGCGGCCGTTCGAGTGGGTCGTGCCCTGCGGGATCAACGCGGTGCGCATGACCTCGCTGTCCGAGGAGCTCGGCGCCGAGCAGGACGTGCGCGAGTTCGCCGGCGCCGTCCGCGACCGCTTCGCCGAGGAGTTCGGCAGGGAGGTCCGCGAGGTCGAGGCCGACGCCCTCCCCCGCGCCGAGGCCGAGGTGGCCGGGCGAGTACCGTAGGAGAAGGAATGGAGCCGACCACGAGCACCGAGGCGCCGCGCGTACACGTCACCCGCTCGCGCGCGAAGCCCGGCGGCATGAAGATCGAGGGCGGGATCCCGTGGCGCGGGCGCAAGCCGCCGTGGCTCAAGGTGCCGGCGCCGGGTGGCCCTACCTACCGCAAGCTCAAGCGGACGATCGCCGAGGACAACCTGCACACGGTCTGCGAGGAGGCCGCGTGCCCCAACGTCGGCGAGTGCTGGGAGCGCGGCACGGCGACGTTCATGATCCTGGGCGACGTCTGCACCCGCCGCTGCGGTTTCTGCAACGTCAAGACCGGCGTGCCGACCTGGAACGACCCGCTCGAGCCGATGCGGGTCGCCGCCCAGGTCAAGAAGATGGGCCTGCGGCACGCGGTGATCACGTCCGTGGACCGCGACGATCTGCCGGACTACGGCGCGGGCGCGTTCGTCGGCGTGATCCGCTCGATCCGCATGCAGGCGCCCGAGTGCAAGATCGAGATCCTCACCCCCGACTTCCGCGGCCAGGAGATGCCGCTCGCGAAGGTCATCCACGAGCGGCCCGACGTCTTCAACCACAACGTCGAGACGGTGCCGCGCCTCTACCCGAAGGCGCGCCGAGGCTCCGACTTCATGCGCTCCGCGCGCGTGCTCAAGATGGCGAAGGAGATGGGCGGCGACGACGTCGTCACCAAGTCCGGCCTGATGGTCGGGCTGGGCGAGACCTTCGACGAGATGCTCGAGACGTTCCAGATCCTGCGCGACCACCACGTGCAGATCCTCACCGTCGGCCAGTACCTGCGGCCGACCGAGAACCACCTGCCGATCGAGCGCTTCTGGCACCCCGAGGAGTTCAAGGCGCTGGAGAAGGCCGCCTACGAGATGGGCTTTGACGCGGTGGCCGCCGGGCCGCTCGTGCGCAGCTCCTATCACGCCGACGAGGCGGCCGCCCAGGCCGCTGCGGCGCGCGCCGCCTAGGCGAGGCGCTCGATCACCTCGCCGCCGGGGCCGACTGCGACCACGGTGGGCACGACCGCGACGCCGTACTTGCGGGCCAGGTCCGGGCGCTCGCGCACGTCGATGCGAAACAGGGGCTCCGGGCGCTCGGCGAGGCGCCGCTCCCAGTCCCGGCACTCCGAGCAGAGCGGGTGGGTGAACTCGACGTGGGCGCGCCCGTTGAGCTCGCCGGGCAGGTCCGCCGGGTCGATGCGGTCGTGGTGGCGGGGCGAGATCCCGCGCAGGCGCGCTGTCAGCTTGTAGATCTCGCAGCCGGCGCAGAAGCCGGTCGACGCCGCCAGGTAGGCGAGCGCCGCGACCATGCAGGCGATCACGGTGCCCGCGGTCGGAGCGCCGGCCCACCACAGCACGGCGGCGGCGCTCAAAAACGCGAAGCCCATCACGTTGGCGAGGCGCGGCGGGCGCGAGTCCTCCACCTCGCCCTCGCCGACGCGCGGCTGGATGAGGGTGAAGTAGGCGACGCAGGGCAGGCAGTAGCGGCGCCCGAGGGTGACGCCGATCGCGAGCTGAGCCGCCATCAGCGCCCAGGCCAGCGGCCAGCCGAAGACCGCGCCCAGCAGCGCGATCGTCCCGGTGAAACCCTGGTTGAAGCGCGCGGCCCGCTTATCGATGACGTCGGTGTCGTTCCACGGGTCGGCAGTCCGCGTGGTCGCCATAGGGAAAATGATGCCAACGCCGGCTCTCCGGGCAGCGGGTTCGCGAGCTAGACCCGCGCCGCGGGCGCGCGCTGCGGATAGCCTTCGCCCGCTTGCTGCCGCTCAAGGACAACATCCCGACGGCGAGCTTCCCGGTCGTCACGGTCCTGCTGATCGCCGCCAACGTGCTCGTCTGGCTCTGGCAGCTCTCGCTGGGGGACGGCCCGAACTCGAGCACCTCCCCGAACGTGCGCGGGCTCTCGCAGTCGGACGAGGTGGTGATGGAGCTCGGCGCGATCCCCTACCGGCTCACCCACCCCGGCAAGGACTGCGGGGTGGTCGTCGCCACGCCCGACGCGGCCCCGCAGGTCGACGACGTGATCGTCTGCGAGGGCACGCAGGCCGAGCGCGAGGTGGAGTCGGTCGAGGGGACGGGGATCGTGCCGCTCGAGGCGCCGCCGTTCTGGGTGACGATCCTGACCTCGATGTTCATGCACGGCGGCTGGCTGCACATCATCGGGAACATGCTGTTCCTCTGGGTCTTCGGCAACAACATCGAGGACTCGATGGGCAAGCTGCGTTTCCTGCTCTTCTACCTGTTGGCCGGGACCGTGGCCGCCTACGCGCAGGCGCTCTTGGATCCGCAGTCCACGGTTCCGATGATCGGCGCGAGCGGGGCGGTCGCCGGGGTCTTAGGCGGCTACATCCTGCTCCACCCGCACGCGCGGGTGGTGACGCTCGTCTTCATCGTGTTCCTGGTGACGCTGATCGAGATCCCCGCGGCGATCCTGCTCGGCGTGTGGTTCGTGCTGCAGTTCCTGCCCGTGGTCGGGCAGATCGGCACGGACATCGCGGGCGAGGCCGACGTCGCCTACCTCGCCCACGTCGGCGGCTTC
>DATCLC010000100.1:0-14223 GCA_036564135.1 Solirubrobacterales bacterium | reverse complement strand
CCCCACGACGTCGCCGAAGCTCGGGCGCGAGACGATCAGCAGGCGGCCGTCCGGGGTCGAGTAGAGGTCGTCGACGTACTGGTCGTGCCCTTCGCCGATCAGGGTGCGGATCGCGAGGTAGAAGACGAGCCGCACCGGGTCCAGCAGGATCTCGCTAAGCCGCTGCTGGCGGTCGGGGACGATGCTGAGGCGCGCGAGCCGGCGGTACCTGTCCTTGCCGGTGAGCGCGATCACATCCGCGGTGCCGTCCCAGTTGTTGCCGACGAACAGGACCTTGCGCGTCGGCGACTTGCGCTTGGCGGCGGCGTCCTCGGTGGCGGCCAGCGCCGCGCCGCATGCGAGCGCCGCCGCGAGACAGGCGACGAGGGCCGCGCGCAAGCGCAGCCCTGCCTGAGACCCGTTGTTCCTAACCCCTAGGACGCCCACGGCGCTCTTCCCGCGCGGGACCGTAACGCGTGGCGCTCCCGGCGCGCAACCGGGAACCGTCAGGGGGCGAGGTGCGCGCGTGTGGAATCCTTGTCTGAATGGGCCAAGGCATTGAGGTCACCGAGCTCTTCGGGATCGGCACGAAGTACGTCATCAGCTCGACCACGCACCAGAAGCTGGCGGTGATCGTCCGCAAGGACGGGACCCGCGAGATCTACGCGTTCTCGAAGAGCGACGAGGATCAGCCGAAGGTCGTGATTCGGCTGGACGAGGAAGAGGCGCGCCGCGTCGGCGCGGTCCTGACGGGTACTTACTACGGCGATTGATGCGCGACTCGGGGGCGGGGCGTGGATGAACTCGTAGCCCTCGGGGCGGCCGGCGTCACCGCCGCGATGCTGGCGCGCCTAGGCAGGGTCGTTGCCCTGCCCACGATCCCCGCCTTCATGGCCGCGGGGATCATCCTCGGGCCGTCGGCCGCGGACATCCTGAGCGACCCCCACGCGCTCGACTTGATCGCCGATATCGGGCTGATCGTCCTGCTCTTCCACCTCGGCGTGGAGTTCCCGGTCGAGCAGGTCGTGCGCGCCGGCCGCAGCGTCGTGCAGGGCGCGCTCGTCTACATCGGCCTCAACGTGAGCGCCGGCCTCGCGCTCGGCTTCGCCCTCGGCTGGGGGACGACCGAGGCGTTCGTGATCGCCGGTGCCGTCGGCATCTCGAGCTCGGCGATCGTCACCAAGCTCCTCATCGAGCTCAACCGCCTGACCAACGCGGAGACGCCGGTGATCCTCGGGATCATCGTCGTCGAGGACATCTTCCTCGCGTTCTACCTCGCGCTGCTCGCCCCGATGCTCGGCGAGAGCTCGTCGTTCGCGGACGCCGCCGGGGACTTTGGGATCAGCTTCGCCTTCATCGCGGGCCTGGCCCTGATCGCGCGCTACGGCAGCGCCGTGCTCGGCCGGCTGCTCGACACCGACGACGAGGAGCTCGTCGCGGTGCTCGCCGTCGGGATCGCGATCCTGATGGCGGGGGTCGCGGAGGACCTCGGCGTATCCGACGCGATCGGGGCGCTCATGATCGGTCTCGTCATCGGCCGCACCGTCCTGCGCGAGCGCGTCGAGACGGTGATCACGCCGGTCCGCGACGCCTTCGCGGCGATCTTCTTCGTGGTCTTCGGGGCGAGCATCGAGCTCGGCGACCTCGGGTCGGTCGCCGTGCCGGTGATGGCCGCGGCCGGCCTCTCGGTCGTGATGTGCACGCTGGGCGGCGCGGCTGTCGCGCGGTTCAACAACCTGAACCAGGCGTCCGCCGCGAACGCGGCGCTCGTGCTGCTCGGCCGCGGCGAGTTCTCGCTGATCCTCGCGACGCTCGCGGTGGGCGCCGGCCTCGACCCCAGGATTGCCCCGTTCGTGGCGCTGTATGTGCTCGTGCTCGCGCTCGTCGGCCCGATCCTGGCGGCGCGCTCGCGGATCGTCTCCGGCGCGCTGCCGGGCTGGCTGGTGGGCGGCGGCTACCGCTACGTCGGGAACGAGACGATCGTCGACGGCTGCCCGCACGTGGACGTCGTCCCGGCGACGCCGCTCTCGGACGGCTGCGATGACTGCCGGCGCCTGGGCGACGACTGGGTCGAGCTGCGCGTGTGCCTGGAGTGCGGGTACGTGGGCTGCTGCGACGACTCCAAGAACAAGCACGCGACCCGCCACCACGAGGAGACCGGCCACCCCGCGATCGCGACGCTCGAGCCCGACGAGGCCTGGCGCTACTGCTACGTGGACCAGGTCCTGATCACGGGGCGCGGCGACGTGGAGCTGGCCGGCGACACGCCCTAGCCGTCCAGCACTTGGTGTACGAAGCGCACCGCCATGGCGCCGTCGCCGACGGCGCCGGCGACGCGGTTCGTCGCGCCGGCGCGCACATCGCCGGCGGCGAACACGCCCGGGCGCACGGTCTCCAGCAGGTGGGGCGGGCGGTCGTTGAGCGGCCAGCAGTCGTGGCCCTCGTGCTTGGCGGCGACCTTGCCGCACTTCACGTAGCCGGCCTCGTCCACGGCGAGGACCTGGTGGACGGCCTCCGTGCAGGGGTCGGCGCCGATCATCACGAAGAGTGCGGCGGCGGGGATCCGCTCGACGTTCCCGTCGCCGTCGCGGAGGTCGACCGCCTCAAGGTTGGCGGCCCCGTGGACGCCGACGACCTCGGTGTGAGTGCGGACCTCGACGTTGGGCGCGGCCTCGATGCGGTCGATCAGATACCGCGACATCGTCCGCGAGAGCCCGGAACCGCGGACCGCCACACGGACGCTCCGCGCGGTCTGCGCCAGCTTGACGACCGCCTGCCCGGCGGAGTTGCCGCCGCCGACCACGATGACGTCCTCGCCGCGCAGTCGGCGCGCGTCGCTCGGCATGGCGGCGTGGTAGACGCCCGCACCGGTGAGCCGGTCGATACCCGGGACGTCGAGCGTGCGCCAACGCGCCCCGGAAGCGACGACCACCGTGCGCGCGAGCACGTGCTGGCCGTCCTCGAGGTCGACGCGGAGGAGCCCCTCGGGCCCGTCGGTCAGCTCGATCACCGGGTGGAAGCTCGAGATCACGGCGTCGAAGCGCTGCGCCTGCAGGGTCGCCTTGCGGGTGAGCTCGGTGCCCGAGATCCCGGTCGGGAAGCCCAGGTAGTTCTCGATGCGAGTGCTCGTGCTCGCCTGGCCGCCGGGCGCCCACGACTCGGCGACGAACGTCCGCAGGCCCTCCGACGCTCCGTAGACGGCCGCGGCGAGGCCAGCCGGGCCGCCGCCGATCGTCACGAGGTCGAAGCGCTCGCCGTCCACCTCGGCGCGCAGGCCGAGGTCGCGCGCCACCTGGCGCACCGACGGGTTGCGGAGCACCTGGTCGCTGCGGATCAGGATGGGCGTCTCCTCGCGGGAGATGCAGAGCCCGTCGAGCAGGGCCGCGGCCTCCTCGTCGGAGTCGACGTCGTGGAAGCGGACCGGCAGCAGGTTGCGCTCGAGCAGGTCGCGGACCTCGAATGCGCGCCGCGAGCTGCGCGGCGCGATCAGCCGCAGCACTCCGCGGCCCTCGCCCTCGAGCCAGGCGCGGCGCAGGCTCAGCGTGCGCAACACGACCTCGGCGAACTCCGGCCAGTCGGCGAGCATGGCGCGGAGCTCCTGGCGGGTGAAGGCGATCACCCTGGTGGGCTCGACGGCGACGCACTCGGCGATCGACGGCTCGCCCGTGAACACGGCGAGGTCGCCGATGAAGCGCTTGCTCTTGAGCTCCGCGAAGACGATGTCCGCCTTCGGGGTGTGGTCGATGAACTCGACGCGCCCCTCCTCGACCACGAAGAAGGGGATCTCGCGAGCCCCCTGCTCGAACAGGACCTGGCCCGGCGCGAACTCGCGGCGCACGCCGCGCTCGGCGAGACGCGCGATCTTGGTGTCGGACAGGCGCGGGAAGAGCTGCTCGTCGTCCGGATCGGGGAAGCGCTCCGCTCGGACCCTCGTTCTCGTCGTCCCCTCGCTCAACTGCAGGCAAGAGTAGCGAGCGCCGCTCGGCGTCCTATTCTGCGCCCCGCATGGCCCCGGCGCTCTCGTCCCACCGCCGCAGCCGGCGCGGGCCGCCCGCCCACCTGGCAGCTCGGTTGGCTGCGCTCCTCGCGCTCTGCGCCCTGTCCGGGTGCGGGCTCGGGTTCGGCTCTGGGCGCGACGCGGCGGCCGGCGACGGCGAGGGTGGGCCCGCGGTCAGCGAGTTCGAGGTCTCCTTCAGCGGGGACCTCCTCATGCACCAGCCCCTGCTGTCCCGCGCCCTCGCCAACGGCGGCGGCAACCGCTACGACTTCGCTCCGTTCTTCAAGGAGATCGCGCCTTGGGTGGACGCGCCCGAGCTGGCCGTCTGCCACCTCGAGACGCCGATGGGCCCCGGTCCGCCCTCGTCCTACCCGATCTTCAACACGCCCACCGACCTCGCGCGGTCGATCCGCAAGGCGGGCTGGGACGCGTGCACGACCGCGTCCAACCACTCGCTGGACCAGGGCATGGCGGGCATCGAGGGCACGGTGAAGGCCCTTGACCGGCGCGGCATCGCGCACACAGGCTCGTTCGCCTCCGAGCGGGCGCGCGACGAGCCCGTGCTCCTGCAGGTGGGGGACGTCCAGATCGGGCTGGTTGCCTACACCGACGCTACGAACGGCATCCCACTGCCGACGCCCTGGGCGGTCAACACCTACCCGACCGAGAACCCGAAGGCGGGCGCCAAGGCGATCCTCGCCGACGCGCGCCGCGCGCGCCAGGCCGGGGCGGACGCCGTCGTCGTGAACGTCCACTGGGGCGCCGAGTACGCGCTCGAGCCCAGCCCGTTTCAGCGCGAGCTCGCCGAGCGGCTCACGGGCTCGGACCTGATCGACGCGGTGGTGGGGCAGGGGCCGCACGTCGTCCAGCCGATCGAGCGCGTCAACGGCAAGTTCGTCGTCTTCAGCGAGGGCAACCTCGTCTCGAACCAGTCGGCCGCGGCGGGGCTGCCCGCCCACACGCAGGACGGGCTGATCGCGCTGCTGCACTTCCGGGCGCGCGGGGACGAGGTGCGGGTGCGCCGGGTCGAGTACGTGCCGGTGTGGGTTCGCCCCGGCGACTACGTGGTGCTCCCCGCGACTCCGGACGCCGATCCGGGCAACGCCGAGGCCCTGCGCGCCTCGTTCGAGCGTACGCGCGCGGTCGTGGGGAAGGAGAAGGGCGTGAAGGTCGCTAACTTTTCCGCGCCTTGATTTCGACCAATCAGTTCAAGAACGGGACCCATATCGAGGTAGACGGTACGATCTACCGGATCATCGAGTTCCAGCACGTGAAGCCCGGCAAGGGCGGCGCGTTCGTGCGCACCAAGCTGCGCAAGGTCGACGACGGCACGGTCCACGACAAGACCTTCCGCGCGGGAGAGAAGTTCCGCCCCGTGCGCACCGAGACGCGGCGCATGCAGTACCTCTACGACTCGGGCGACTCGGTGGTCTTCATGGATGTCGACAGCTACGAGCAGGTCGAGATCCCGCGCGACACCGCCGGCGAGGACATGAAGTGGGTCCTGCCCAACGACACCGTCGACATCCTCTACGTGGACGACCGGCCCACGGGCGTGCAGGTCCCGAGCGCCGTTGACCTCAAGGTCGCCAAGACCGAGCCCGGGCTCAAGGGCGACACCGCCTCGGGTGGCGGTACCAAGCCGGCCACGCTGGAGACGGGCGTCGAGATCCAGGTCCCGCTCTTCATCGACGAGGGCGACACCGTCCGCGTCGACACGCGCACGGGCGAGTACGTCTCCCGGGCGTAGGGCGGGGCGGCGCGTTCGACCGCCAGGCGAGCGCGTAGGCTGCACGTAGATGCGACGCTCCGACCAACGCCGCGAGGCCGTCTTCGCCATCTACCAGCAGCGCGTCACCGACCGCCCGCTGGACGAGCTGCTCAAGGGCGCGAAGCCGTTCACGCGCGAGCTCGCCGAGGGCGTGGCCGCGCACGCGGACGAGCTCGACGAGGAGATCGCGAAGCGGGCGCGCGGCTGGAAGCTCGAGCGCATCGCGCCGCTCGAGCTCTCGATCATGCGCGTCGCGCTGCATGAGATGCTTCACCGAGAGGACGTGCCGGTCGAGGTTGCGATCGACGAAGCGGTGAACCTGGCGCAGGAGTTCTGCGGCGCCGACGCGCCCGATTTCGTCAACGGGATCCTGGGCGCGGTGGCGCGCGACCTGGAGGCGGCGCGAAGGTGAGCGAGCTGGGTGTCGACATCGAGGCGATCGCCGCGCGCTTGCGCGAGCTCGCCGCCGAGCTGCGCAGCGAGGATTTGAGCGACCAGCGCGCCGAGGCGCTCGCGCGCGAGGCCGCGGACCTCGTGGGGCAGGCGGGCAACGAGATCGAGCGCGCCTTGAGGGAGAGCGCGGCCGGCGAGGGCTGAGCGGGGATGGGGTCCTACCCCGACGAGCTGCGCGAGCTCGTCGACGAGTACCTACGCGAGCTCTCCTTCCCGGGCGTGGGGGCCACCGCCGGGCTCGACGAGGCGATGCGCTACTCGCTGCTCGCCGGGGGCAAGCGGGTGCGGCCCGTGCTCTGCCTGGCGACGGCGCGGGCCACCGGCGCCGATCCGCGCGAGCTGCTGCCCGCTGCCGCGGCCATCGAGCTGATCCACACCTACTCGCTGATCCACGACGACCTCCCGGCGATGGACGACGATGATCTGCGCCGCGGCCGCCCGACGCTCCACGTCGCCTACGGGGAGGACGTGGCGATCCTCGCGGGCGACGGGCTGTTCGCGGAGGCCATCAACCTGTTCTGCCGCGAGCAGCGCGGGGAGCCAAAGAACGTCGTCGCCGCGCTGCGGGAGCTGGCGGCGGCGACGGGCGTGGGGGGCATGGTCGGCGGCCAGTACATCGACGTCACCGGCAAGCTCGGCGACGACGCCGACGCCCTGCGGCAGCTCCACTCGCTGAAGACCGGCAGGCTGATCGCCGCGAGCGTGCTCGTGCCGCTGCTGATCGCCGGGGCGCCCGACGTGGAGCTTGAGCGCTACCGGCGCTTCGCCGACGAGCTCGGGGTGCTCTTCCAGATCGTCGACGACATCCTCGACGTCACGAGCAGCGAGGCGGAGCTCGGCAAGTCCCGCTCCGACGCCCGGCACGGGAAGCTCACCTACGTCTCGGTCTTCGGCCTGGACCGGGCTCGCGAGCTGGCCGCCGAGTCGCACGCGAACGCGCGCGGGGCGCTCGCCGAGATCGACGGCGACACGCGCGACCTCGAGGGCATCACGGACTTCATCCACACCCGGCAGGCGTAGCCCGGGGCGCCCCTCCGGGCCGCGCTGATGTCTCGGCGTTAGGCTGCGACAATGGGACCTCGACGCATGAGCGACGAGAGCACACGTCCCGCCGGCGAGCGCCTTCTCGACCGCATCGACGGGCCGGCAGACCTCAAGGGCCTGAGCGACGAAGAGCTCGCGCAGGTCGCCCAGGAGGTGCGCGAGCTGATCATCGACACGATCGGCGAGATCGGCGGCCACTTCGGCGCCAACCTCGGCACCTGCGAGCTCGCGACGGTTCTGCACGCGCTGCTCGACTCGCCACGCGACAAGATCCTGTGGGACGTCGGCCACCAGGCCTACCCGCACAAGATCCTCACCGGCCGGCGCGACCGGCTGCACACGATCCGCCAGTACGGCGGGCTCGCGCCGTTCTGCTCGATCGCCGAGTCCGAGCACGACATCATGGGCGCGGGGCACGCCTCGACGTCGATCGGCTACGCGGTCGGCCTCAAGGAGGCGATGCGCAAGGGGATCGGCGAGGACGGCAAGGTCGTCGCCGTGATCGGCGATGGCGCGCTCACCGGCGGCGTGGCGTTCGAAGCGCTGCACAACGCCGGCGGGCTGCAGACGCCGATCGTCATCGTGCTCAACGACAACGGCATGTCGATCTCGCCGAACGTCGGCGCGCTCTCGCGGTACTTCCAGTCGATCCGGCTGAACCGCCGCCTCTACCACGCGCGCGAGGACGTCGAGACTCGGCTCACCAAGCTGCCCTGGGGCCTGGGGCGGCGCATCGAGCGGCTCGGCCCGGAGATCAAGGCGGCGATCAAGGCCTACTGGGCGCCGGGACTGCTCTTCGAGGAACTCGATCTGGCTTACGTCGGCGTGATCGACGGCCACGACGTCACGCAGCTTCGCCGGGCGCTCAGCGACGCGCTCGAGGCCGACCGGCCCGTGGTCGTCCACATCCACACGATCAAGGGCAAGGGCTTCGCTCCGGCCGAGGAGGGCGGGCTCGCGGGTATGGAGAAGTGGCACGCCGCCAAGCCCGGCTCGATCGTCGACGGCAAGCCCGCGCCGAAGAAGCCCGCGGCGCGCACGCCGCTCGTGCGCGGCGAGATGAGCGAGGGTGCGCGCGCGGGCGAGGCGAAGAAGGAGAAGCCCGCGCCGCCCTCCTACACGAGCGTGTTCGCCGACGCGCTCGTCGCCGAGGCCAAGCGCGACCGCCGGGTGATCGGCATCACCGCGGCGATGGCGGGCGGGACCGGTCTGCAGAAGCTGCTCGAGGAGGTGCCCGACCAGTACTACGACGTCGGCATCGCCGAGCAGGACGCGGTGCTGCTCGCCTGCGGGCTCGCGCTGCAGGGCGCGAAGCCGGTGTGCGCGATCTACTCGACCTTCCTACAGCGCGCCTACGACCAGATCGTGCACGACGCCTGCCTGCAGAACCTCGACGTGACCTTCGCGATGGACCGGGCGGGCCTGGTCGGCGACGACGGGCCGACGCACCACGGCGCCTTCGACATCTCCTACATGCGCTGCCTGCCGAACCTCGTGCTGATGGCGCCCCGCGACGAGGCGCAGCTCGTGCACATGGTCCACACGGCGATCGCGCACGAGGGCCCGATCGCGCTGCGCTATCCGCGCGGCACCGCGATTGGCGCGCCGCTGCCCGAGGCGCCCGAGCTGATCCCGATCGGCACGGGCCAGACCCTGCGCCCGGGCGAGCGGGTGGCGCTTCTGGGCTACGGCTTCGGCGTGAAGGTGGCGCTGGACGCGGCCAACGAGCTGGCCGAGCGGGGGATCAGCGCGACGGTCGCCGACGCGCGCTTCGCCAAGCCGCTCGACACGGAGCTCGTCAACCGGCTCGCGGCCGACCACGAGCTCCTCGTGACCGTCGAGGACAACGTGATCGCGGGCGGCTTCGGCAGCGGGGTGCTCGAGCACCTCGAGGAGACGCAGGGCCCGGGCGAGCGCGCCCGCGTGATCCGCGTCGGGCTGCCCGACCGGTTCGTCACGCACGGCAAGCCGGCGCTCCTCCACAAGGAGGTCGGCCTCACCGGCGAGGCCGTCGCCGAGCGCGTGCTCGCGGCTCTGGGCGTCGGCGCGAAGGCCTCCTGAGCTCGCGCCCCGGCGTGGCCGCGAGCGGCGAGAGCGAGACCTTCGAGCGCCGCTTCATGGACTCGGTGGGCAAGCCCATCGAGTTCGAGGGCGAGCTCGTGCACGCGATCTACCGGCGCGAGCTCGAGCCGGGGACGCTGATCGCCGTCGAATTCGCGCGGGCGCGCGAGCGGCCCGCGCAGGGGCTTGAGCTGCGCGTCGACGATGGTCTGCTGCGCCGGCGGGAGTCGGGCGAGCGCGGGCGGTCGCTGCGGCTCTGGGCCAGCGAGCAGCGCGAGGCGCGGCTCGAGTACTCCGTGAAGGCCCCGACGCGCCTGCACGTCTGGAACGTCTGGCTCGACGAGCGCGGGGAGGAGCCTGCCGCCGAGGCGTGGCGCGCGTGGAGCGGGATGCGCCTTGAGGAGGAGGGGGACGGCGTGCTGCTGCGCTGCAGCGGGAACCCCGAGGCGCCGAGCTTCGACGACCTCGTCGTGCGGCTGCGCTTCGGATCGGCCTAGCGGCTCCGCTCGCGTCTTTGAGCGCAGACCCCTGAAACGAAACGCCCCACCTTGCGGCGGGGCGTCTCGGGGTACAGGGAGGAGAGTATGTGTTGTGTGTTTTTTGAGGGAGGCCGGTGATTCAGTAGGTGCCGCGGGGTGCGCTGAACCGCGTTGAAGCGGTCAGCAGCACATGGGCGGCACCCATCCCGACCAAAAAGACCGTTGCTACCCACGACCCGGTCGCGAAGCCGATCAGCGTCCCCGCGATCGCCGCGAAGGCGGCCAGCGCGTAGTCGAAGCTCGCGTGCGCGGCGAGCGGGATAATCCGCCGAGGGCCCGGTACCTGCAGCGCGAGACCGAGGAGCACCGCGCCGATCGCGACGCAGGCGATTGTCGCCGCGGCGCCGAAGCCCAGCGCGAACGGCGCCGCCATCACGATCGGTGCGGCGATGGTCTCCAGCCCTGCGTGTACCGACAGTGGAATCGCTCGGGTAGCCATCCAGCTGTCAGACTACGAACGTACGTGCGATTTGTGTGTGACCCCGGTCACACGTTCTCGCCGCCGACCGTGCCGCGCCCGGTACCTTCTGGCGCCATGCGAGCCCGGCGCGCGGACACCGTTCTTGCCGAGCGTGGCCTCGCCCGCTCGCGTTCGAGCGCGGCCGAGGCGATCCGCGCTGGGCGCGTGCGACTCGGTGAGCACGGGCGCACGATCGCCAAGCCCAGCGAGCTGATCGATCCGGACGCGGAGCTCGTCGTAACGGAGGGGCGTCGTTTCGTCTCGCGCGGGGGAGAGAAGCTCGCCAACGCGCTCGACGCGCTCGGCATCGACGTGGCCGGCCGCGACTGCCTGGACGTGGGCGCGTCCACGGGCGGGTTCACCGACTGCCTGCTGCAGCGCGGTGCGGCCCGGGTGATCGCGCTCGACGTGGCGCACGGCCAGCTCGACTGGACGCTGCGCAACGACCAAAGGGTGCACGTGATCGAGCGCTGCAACGCGCGCTCGCTCGATCCGGCGGACCTGCCGTACGTCCCGGACCTGGCGACGATCGACGTGTCCTTCATCTCGCTCACCAAGGTCCTGCCCGCGGTGGCGGACGCCGTCGCGCCCGATGGTGAGATCCTGGCGATGGTGAAGCCCCAGTTCGAGCTCGGGAGGCGGCGCGTGAAGGGCGGGGTCGTGCGCGACCGGGCCGACCGGCGCGAGGCCGTCCTCGCGGTGGCGCGCGCGGCGGCCGAGCTCGGGCTCGCCGTCCGCGGGTTCGCGCCGTCGGGCCTGCCGGGCCCCAAGGGCAATCGCGAGACGTTCGTGTGGTGCGCGCGCTCCGGCACGGGCATCGACGACCTCGAAGCCGCCGTCGAGGAGGTCGACGCGTGAGCCGCAGGAACGCCGGGCCCGCCGAGATCCGCACGGCGGTGCTGCTCACGCACACCCAGCCCGAGCAGACGCACGACGCGGTGCGCGCCGCGGTGGCCGCGGCCGAGCGCGTGGGGTGCCGGGTCTTCGCCGAGCCCTCGGAGCGCGCGAAGCACGGCGACGCGGCCTCGGGGCTTGAGCCCGTGAGCGCGCTGGAGGGCGAGCCCGACCTGTGCGTCGTGCTGGGCGGCGACGGCACGATCCTCAAAGCGCTCTCCCGCTACGCGGGGACGTCGGTCCCGGTGTTCGGGATCAACTACGGGACGATCGGCTTCCTAGCTGCGGTCGACCCGGATGAGCGCGACGAGGGCCTCGAGCGCGCGTTCAGCGGGGACTTTCAGGTGATCTCGCTGCCGGCGCTGACCGTCGACGTGAACGGCACGGCCGTCGCGCTCAACGACGTCTCCTTCATCCGCCGCCCGCACGGGCGGGTCGCCGAGCTCGCCTTCATGGTCGGCGGCCAGGAGGTGGGGCACGTGCGCTGCGACGGTTTGGTCGCGGCCACGCCCGCGGGCAGCACGGGCTACAACCTCGCGAACCAGGGACCGATCCTGGCCTGGGGCGTCGAGGGCTACGTGGTCAGCTTCATCGCCCCGCACACCCTCACCGCGCGCCCGCTCGTGGTGGCGCCCGACGACGTCCTGCTCGTGCGCAACGCCGCCGGGCGTGAGTCGGTGGACATCGTGGTGGACGGCGAGCACGTCGCCGAGCTCGCGAGCGGCGCCGAGACCGAGGTCAGCTTCCGCGACGACATGGCGCGCCTCGCGCAGCTCCCGGGCACGAACTTCTACCAGCGCATCTACGAGAAGTTCGGGCATCTGGCGCGGTAGCGCGCCTGTCGGCTCGCGGCGTCGCCTGCGCACGAATCCGCGATTTGTACGACGGGGTCGCATGGATCGCGGATTCGGGATGCGGGGCGGCGCGAGGTTGCGAGACCTGCGCCGCCATCACAAGCGCCCGCCCTCAATCCTCCACCGGCGCCAGCGGGGCCGCCGCCGGGCCGTTGCGCACGGTGCCGTCGGGGTCGAAGCGGGAGCCGTGGCAGGGGCAGTCCCAGGTGCCGTCGCCCGTGTTCCAGCGGACGATGCAGCCGAGGTGGGTGCAGCGCGCCGAGACGCGGTGCAGCTCGCCATCGGGGGTGCGGGCCTCCGCCACCTGGCGAAGGCCGTCGGCGACGATGCGGCCCTCGCCGGGTTGGAGCTCGCCGTCGCCCCCTCGCCGCAGTCGCCCGGTCGCGAAGCGCAAGGCGACGTCCGCGTTCTCGCGGGCCACCTCGAGGAGGGCCGGGCCCATCCTGAACCGGTGGGGTGAGAACGCCCGCGCGAGGGGGTCGGGCTCGCCGGTGAGCTGGTGGGCGAGGAGGTCTGCGGCCGCGACGCCGGCGGCGAGGCCCCATTTCGAGAAGCCGGTCGCGACGAGGATGCGCGGGGCGAACGGCGCGAGCTCGCCGATCATCGGCAGCCCGTCGGGGCTGATCAGGTCGTGCGCCGACCATCGCAGCTCGACCGGGCCCGCCGCGAAACGCTCGCTCGTCCAGCTCGCGAGCCGCTCGTACGCGTGGGCGCCGTCTCCCTGGCCGACCTTGTGTCCCTCGCCGCCGACGATCACGAACCGCCCGCCGCCGGGGCGCCGGGCGGAGCGGATCGACCGCGTCGACGCGCCGATCCCCAGGTACATGCCGAGCGGCGCGTCCTCGGCCGGCGCCGCCACGGCGTAGGAGGCCTGCGGGCGCAGGCGCGCGAAGTAGAGGCCGCGGTCGAGCAGGGGCATGTGGGTCGCGAGGACGACGTCGCGCGCGCGGATCGTCGCCCCGCCTTCGAGCCGCACCGCGCAGGGGCGCCCGTGTCGCACCCCTCGCACCCGGCTGGCCTCGTACAGCTTCGCGCCGGCGCGGGCCGCGGCCGCGGCCACGCCGAGGGTGAACGCCGCTGAGTCGAAGGCGATCTGGTTCGCGAGCCGCGCGGCCTCTACGACCGGGAACGGCAGCTCGGTCTCGCGGACGAGCTCGACCGCGAGCCCCGCGTCGCGGGCGGCCTCGGCCTCGGCGGCGACCTTCTGCGCCGAGTCGGTGTCCTCGGTGTACAGGTAGTCGTCGGCGCGCTCGAGCGCGCAGTCGATCCCGTTGTGCTCCGCGAGCTCCGCGATCATGCGCACGCCGTGCTCGTTGAGCACCGCGTAGTTGCGCGCCGCCTCGCGCCCGGCGCGCTTGGCGATCTTCGAGTAGGACGTCTCGTGCAGCGCGGTCGCCTTCGCCGTCGAGTTGCCGGTGACGCCCTCGGCGAGCGAGCGCGCCTCGACGAGCGTCACGGCGACGCCGCGCTCCGCGAGCAGCAGTGCGGTCACCGCCCCCACGATCCCCCCGCCGACCACGGCGACGTCGGTCTCGACGTCCTCGGTCAGCGGCGGCCGCGGCGTGCGCTGGACGCCGGCGAGCCACGGTGACTGAAAAGACCCCGGCAACGAGAGCACGGCGGAGACTGCGTACCCGCGAGCGCGGGGCGCCAACCATGCCAGGCGCCCGCGACCGGCTAGGCGCGGTTGTGGTTCACGACCTCGACGTTGTGCCCGTCGGGGTCAAGCACGAAGGCGCCGTAGTAGCCGGGGTGGTAGTGCGCGGGTCTGACGCAGACCCGCGTAGGGGGCGATCGTCTCGTAGAAGCGCCGCGATGCCCTCGGGTCGCGCACGCGGATCCAGATGTGGTCGATGCACCCGGGGGGCACGGCGTCCGAGCGCTCGCAGTGGACCGCCTCGACGCTGTTGCCGTCCGGGCACCATGTCCGAGTCCTCCCACTCGACGATCTCCCCGTCGGCGTGGACCGGCTCCGCGCCGAGCGCGCCCAGCACCGTCCGGTAGAAGCGCTCGGAGGCCGCGAGTTTCGAGACCGCGATGCCGACGTGGTCGAACACGGCGCCGAACCTACCCGGATCGCTGGGGAGAGAATCCGTCGGCCCCGAGCGCTATCCAATGCGATCGATGCTGCTCGAGCTTCGGATCGAGAACCTGCTCTTGATCGAGCGCGC
>DATCLC010000099.1:0-11295 GCA_036564135.1 Solirubrobacterales bacterium | reverse complement strand
GGCCTGGGCCGTCCAGGCAAACAGCATCGCCACGAAGCACCTGAAGAACGGGGCCGTGACCTCACCCAAGATCGCGCGCGGTGCGGTGAAGGCAAAGCACCTGGCCAAGGGATCGGTGCGCGCGCCGCAGCTCGCCGCGGGCGCGGTGGGCACGGGGAGCATCGCCGACGGCGCGGTGATCACGGAGAAGCTCGCCGACGGGGCGGTCACCGCCGAGAAGCTCGCGCCCGGGGTGATCCCGGATTTCGAGCTCGAGCCTGGCTCCGTGACGACCGCCCACCTGGCGGACGGCGCGGTCACGCAGGCCAAGCTCTCCGCCGGCGCGGTGGGCTCGGCCAAGCTCGCCACGGGCGCCGTCGGCGCCGATCACATCCAGGGCGGCGCGGTCACCGCTGCGAAGCTTGCGACGGGCGCAGTCGAGGCGACCACGATCGCCGACGGGGCGGTCACGGACACGAAGCTCGCGGATGGCTCGGTCGGGGCGGCCAAGATCCAGAACGGCGCCGTCGGGACCGGCAAGATCGCGAACGGCGCGATCACCCTGGCGAAGATGGGCGCCGGCAACACGACCGCCACCAACGCGACGTTCACCGTGGCCGCACAGGGCTGCGTCGTGATCACTCCGCTCGCCTCCTGGACGCAGAACGTGACCCAGGGGGACCTGTTGATCCCCTCGTTCGCCCAAACCGGAGGCCTTGCGAACGGCCTCTACGTGCCGGTAACGACCGCGCCGGCCGACGGAACGGTGAGGATCGCGGTCTGCAACTACACGGGCGCTCCCGTCACGCAGGCGGGGTTCGCGTTCAGCGTCCGAGTCGTGAAGGCTTCGTAACCGCGCCGGCGGACCCGCGCGGGCGCGCGCCTAGCGCGCGCCCGCGTCGCCCGCCGGCTCGCGCTCCGCGGCGCGGGCCAGGTTGTCCGCCGTCGCCTGCACGAAGCGGGCGAGGCCGCGGCGCATGAGCCCGCCGGGGACCGGGAAGCGACCGCGGAACCGCGAGTCCCAACGGATCTCGGTGCCCCCGCCCGCGGTGGGGATCAGCGTGACGTCGGCGTTGTAGTCGCTGATCGGCAGGCCGGACAGAAGCTCGTAGGTGAGCCTGGAGGGCTCCTCCGCGGCGATCACGCGCTCGCGCGTGGTCACGCCGCGACGCTTGAACCTGCGGATCGCGCCCGCCCCCTGGCCGCCGTCGTCCGCGGGGCGCTCGAGCTCGGAGCTGTCGAAGTCAGCCCAATCGCTCCACGTCTCGACGTCCGCCAGCAGCCGCCAGACCGACTCCGGTGACGCGGCTGAGGTCGCGCGCGCCGAGATCTCGTAGAGCTTGCTCATTCGTTGACCCCTCGTCGATTGCGCCTGCGATCGAACTATTGGGATCTTCGCGCATGCGGCCGACCGCCGTCGCCCCGGTCGTTGCCCGCGACCCGACCGAGGTCTACGATCGATCGTGCATGGAAGCGAGCACAGCACCCAAGACGACGGTGGCGCAGTACGGCAGCTACGCGGAGGCCGAACGCGCCGTGGACTTCCTCTCGGATCGCGGGTTCCCGGTCGAGCACGTGGCGATCGTGGGCAGCGGCCTCAAGACCGTGGAGCAGATCGCGGGCCGCATGACGACCGGACGCGCCGCGCTGATCGGCGCTGGGCAGGGCGCGGTCATCGGCCTTCTGTTTGGGCTGCTCTTCGGGCTCTTTTTCGAGGGGCCCGCGTTCCTCGGCGTCCTGCTCTACGGGCTGATCGCAGGCTTAGTGTTCGGCGGGCTCTTCGGCGCGCTCGCCCAGGCCGCGCAGGGCGGGCGGCGCGACTTCACCTCCTTCCGCAGCGTGCAGGCTGAGACCTACGAGCTCCAGGTGACCCACGAGCACTCCGCGCGCGCCAAGCAGGAGCTGCTCGAGCTCGACGGCGGGACGGGGCTGATCACTGCGCCGACCGGCGAACAGAGCACGCAGCAGGGCTGACGCTACGCGCCGGCTGGGTCCCCGAGGTGGGACTCGATGAGCGCGAGCGTCTCGTCGGGCGCCTCCTCGGCCAGGTAGTGCCCGACGCCCTCGAGCACGTCGACCCGCACGTTCGCGCGCCCGGGCGGCAGCCCGAGCAGGCGCACGATCGGGCTGCGCTCGCCGTAGACCGCGAGCACGGGCGCGCCCACCTCGGCCCCGGTGTATGTGCCCCGCATGAGCTGGGGCAGCTCGCGCAAAAGGAACTGCCGGTAGTAGAGGACCGAGGCCCGCGCCCGCCCCGGCTCCTGGAGGACGCGCGCGAAGCCCTCGAGCTCGGACTCGGTCCACACGCGGCGCGCGGCACCGGCGGGGATGAAGCGCTTGATGAACTCCGGCGAGCGCCGCAGCGCGCGCTCGCCCAGCCAGGGACTCGCCAGGAAGTACTGGTAGCTCCCGAACGCGAGCGCGCCGGCCACCCGCTTCGGGGAGAGCTCGCCACGCCACGGCGGCGGGATGTCGAGCGCGACCACGCGGCGGACGCGCTCGGGGTGCTCGATCGCGAGCAGCCACGCGATCCAGCCGCCCCAGTCGTGACCGGCCACGTCGCAGCGCTGGATCCCGCGGTCGTCGAGCAGCGCCAGCACGTCCTCGAGCAGGGCGTGCTTGCGGTAGTCCTCGTCGGGCGCCAGCGGCGAGCGCCCGAGCCCGCGCAGGTCGGGCGCGATCACGCGCCGGCGCGCCGCGAGCCGCGGCGCGATGTGCGCCCAGGCGCCGCGGTGCTGCGGCCAACCGTGGAGTAGCAGGAGCGGCTCCCCCTCGCCCCACTCGCTCGCGTCAAGCGCAATGGCCACGCCCGCACCCTACCCCCACGCGATTCCGCGATAACTACGACCCCCTCGTATTGATCACGGACTCGCGAAGCGCACCCGCACGATTCCGCGATCGCGATGCGCAGGACCCGCGCCTTACTCCGCGATGTGCGGCAGGCGCCGGTCGAGCCACTCGGGCAGCCACCAGGCGCGCTCGCCCGCGATCTTCATCAGCGCGGGCAAGAGGACGAGGCGGATCAGGGTCGCGTCGAGCGCGATCGCCACGGCGAGGCCGATGCCGAACTCGCGCATGGTCGTCACCTCCGACGTTGCAAAGACGACGAACACGCCGAGCATGATCGCCGCCGCTCCCGTGATCACGCCGGCGGTGCGCTCCAAGCCGCGCACGATCGCGCGCTCCGGGTCGCCGCCGCGCGCGTACTCCTCGCGCATGCGCCAGAGCAGGAAGACCTCGTAGTCGATCGAGAGGCCGAAGACGAGCCCGAAGATCGCGGCGGCCGAGATCGCCGCGGTGAACCCGGGGCCGCCGAGCGGCGCGCCCGGGAGCACCTGGAAGAGGAACGTGAGCACCCCGAAGGCGACCGCGACCGTGAGCAGGTTGAGGGCGACGGCGATCGCGGCGAGCAGCAGCGCACGCAGCACCCAGACCAGCAGCAGGAACGCGAGCACCGAAGCACCGAGCACGATCAGCGGCATGCGCTCCGTGGTAGCGAGGTCGTAGTCCTCGAGGTCGACGATCCCGCCGGTGAGCGCAACCTCCGCCCCGGTCTCGGCCGCCGCCTCGTCGGCGCGGGCGTCCACGAGCTCGCGAGCGGCGCTCGCCTCCTCGGTGTTCGGGGCCGCCGCGGGCACCACGACCATGCGCAGCGCGGTGCCGCCGGTCCGCAGCGCGACTGTGCCGGCCGCCTGCTCGCGGTCCGGCTCGGGCGCGCCCTCGATACCCGCAAGCAAGAGGTACCCGGAGTCGAAGAGGTTCGGCGAGCGGCGCTCGAGCCGCTCCAGGCCGCGCTGCTGCGCGCGCAGTCCCTCGGCACTTTGGCGGACCTCCGAGCCCGCCCGCCCGAGGGCGACCTCGAGCGCGCCCGTCCGCCCCGCGCCGGAAGCGAGCTCGTCGGCCAGGCGCCCGTTGCCCGCCTCCAGCTCGCCCAGGCCCACGGCCAACCCCTCGGCCGCGACGGCGAGCGCGCGCAGCCCCTGACCCAGTTCGGCCGCGCGCCGGTCGAGCTCGAGCGCCCCCGCGGCCAGCTCGGCGCTGCCGCTGCGCAGCTCCTCGACGCCGGCGGCGAGCGTGCTCGCGCCGTCCGCGAGGCGCTCCGCTCCCTGGGCGAGCTCGCCCGCCCCCGTCGCCAGCCGACCCGCGAGGGCAGCGCCCTCGCGCAGGCCGCCCGCCGCCTGCTCGAGGCCCGCGACTGCGCCGTCGTAGGGGGGCTGGACCGGCTCGCCGGTGATCGGGTTGCGGCCCGAGAGCGCCGCGAGCGCCCGGGCTACTGCCTCGGTCCACGCTGCGTATCCCGGGTCGAGCCGCCCCACCGTAGCCGCCTGGAGCAGCGCGAACGCCTCCTCGAGCCGCCGCTCGGCCTCGCTCACGGGCTCGCGCAGCCCCCGCAGCGAGCGCGCGCCCTCGCGCAGGCCGCGCCGCAGCTCGCGCGCGCCCTCGCGCAGCCGCGAAGCGCCGGGCGCGAGCTCGCCGAGCCCGGCCTCGAGCGCGCCCGCGCCGTCCCGCGTGGCGGCGGCGCCCGCGGCGAGCTCCCGCGCGCCGCCCGCGAGCTCGGCCAGCGCCTCGTCCGCCGCCTCGGCTCCGCTCGCCGCGCTCTCCAGCCCCTCGCGCACCTGCTCGGCGCCCGCGCGCGCCCGGGCGGCGCCAGCGGCGAGCTCGTCGCCGCCCGCCGCGGCCGCCGTCAGACCCGCGCGCAACTCCCGGACGCCCTCGCGCGCCCGGGCCAGCCCGTCGGCCAGCTCGCGCACCCCGCGCCGCCCCTCGGCAAGCTCGCGGCGCGAGCGCTCGAGCCGCCGACCGCCCTGTAGGAGCCCGCGCGCCTCATCCACGAGCTGCTGGGCGCCCACCACGGTCTCGACCTCCGGCTCGTCGGCCAGCTCGCGCTGCCAGCGCGCCAGCTCGCGCAGGGTGGCCGGTTCGGTGATCGGCCCCGCCCCGGCGCGCTCGAAGACGACGGAGAAGGGTGCCGACCACCCCGGGCCGACCTCCGACTCGATGCGCTCGAACGCCACGCGCGCGGGGTGGTCGCCGGGGAGCTGGCGCACGTCGGGCGGGCCGGTGTCGAAGCCCAGCACCGGCGTCGCAAGGGCGGCCGCCAGCAGGAAGACCGCGAGCGCCGCGGCCCCCGGACGGCGCAGGGCGCGCGCGAGCGTCCCGCCGAGCCGCGGCTCGCGCGCCGAGCCGATCCGCCAGCGCTCCGTGCGCGCGCCGAGCAGAACGAGCAGCGCCGGGCCCGCGACCACCGCGTTCACGACGCTCACGACCACCACGAGCATCACCACGAACGCCATCGAGGTCAGCAGCGCGCCCGGGGCGAGCACCAGCGGCGCCAGCATCGCGCCGCCGAGGACCACTCCCGCGAAGACCACGGTGCGGCCCGCCGTCGCCCGCGCCGTGGCGACCGCCTCTGTGACTCCGAGCCCGGCGTGCAACCCCTCCCTGTAGCGCGACACCAAAAGCAGCGCGTAATCGACCCCGAGCGCGAGCCCGACCATCGACGCCGCCGAGACCGCGGTCGCGTCGATCTCGAGCGCTCCGGCAAAGAGCGCGACCAGCCCGCGCGTGGCGACGACCGTCGCCCCGCCGAAAAGCAGCGGCACGGCGGCCGCGACCGGCGACCGGAACACGAACAGCAGCACCAGGAACAGCACCGGCAGCGCGATCAGCTCGGCCCGGCGGGTCGCGTCCAGCGAGGCCTGCTTGATCGCCTCGCCGATCACGACCGGTCCGCTCAGCGAGGCCTCGACCGGCGGCGCTATCGCCTCGTCGACCGCTGCCTCGACCCGCGCCAGGATCTGATCCCCCTCCTCGTCTTCGCGCACCGGGAGCTCGGCGAAGACGAGCGCCGTGTCGGGGTCCGGGTGGAGGTCGTCGATCACGTTGGCCCCGCTCCACGGCGAGATCGCGCGCACGCCCGGCGCCCGGCGCTCGAGGGCCGCGACCAGCGCCGGGCCTTGGCGCTCGAGCTCACCCTGAGGTCCGTCGAGCAGGATCGCGACCGGCGCCGCCTGGCCGAACTGGCGGTCGATGATCTCGGCGCCGCGCGCCGACTCGGTTCCGGGCACGCTCAGCGTGCTCGGCGCGAGGCGGTCCTCGACGCCAAGTCCCAGACCGGTGAGCAACGCCACGCCCATCGCCCAGACGGCGAGCACGCGGCGGGCCCTTGAGCTAACTGACCGCGCGGTCAATTTGGCTGAGTCTAGATATCGAGGGACCGGCGCAAGCCGCCGATTCCGCATTACGGACGGGCTTTCGTTTCGTTAGAGTCCAGCGTGCGGCTTTGGGGAGGAGGCCGCCAAAAAGGAAGGGGAAATGCACAAGTTCAGTCGGAACCTGTTCCGTGAGCTCGCGCCCGCGATCGCCAGCACCGGCAACCCAGAACGCGACGCGGCCGAGCGACAGCACGTGCTCGAACAGTGCGAGCTCGTGATCCACAGGATCGCGACGGAGCCTCATTTCAAGGATCCAGAGCGCTTCCTGTTCCAGGCCATCCGCACGCGCTTCCTGTTCCAGGATCAGCGTTGGGTGCGCCAGGTGATCGACCGTCGCCTGGGTGAGTTCAAGCGCCTGGTCCTCGAGGACCCCGAGGCGATCGGCGTCGTGCTGAACTGCGCGGCCTACTCCTCGCGCGGTCGGCCGTGTCGCAAGCAGGCGATCCCCGGACTCGGCTTCTGCGAGGCCCATCAGGACTGGGCCGGCGTCGAGGCCGAGGCCGTCGGCGTCTAGCTCCGGAACCGGTTTGGCGAGGCGCGCCGTTACGGCGCGCCTCGCCGCTTGCTGTGCCGCAGCCGGGCGCGCTGTGCGTTTAGACTGAGAAACACAGCGTTTTGGGAAAGGGGCACTCCATGCGGTCCGAACTAGACGACCGGCGCGCAGCTCGGCGTAAGCGGGTCGCGGCCAGCGAAGCGGGCGACGAGAAGAGCGACGGCGCGATCGTCCGCAAGCTTCCGCCCGGCCGTCACGGGCTCACTCGGGAGCAGGTCGCCGAATCGCAGCGCCAGCGCCTCTTCGACGCCATCGCCCACCTCTCCTCGGAGCACGGCTACAACGGGTTCAGCATCGCGGACGTCGTCCGCCGCGCCGGCGTCTCGCGCGCGACCTTCTACGAGCTCTTCCGCAACAAGGAGGAGTGCTTCGTCGGCGCGATCGAGCTTCAGCTCCGCCGACTGATGAACGCCGTCGCGCCGGCGTTCCGCGAGGCCGACGAGTGGCCCGACCGCGTCGAGAACGCGATCGCGGCGCTACTCGACTTCATCGTCGAAGAGCCGGAGTACGCGCGGATGAGCATGCTCGAGGCCTACGCGGCCGGCCCCGCAGCGTACGACCGCTACAGCACCGGCTGGCGACTCTTCATCGCGATGATGGACGAGGGGCGCAACTACGCGCGCTTCGCGCTGCCGCCCAACACGGGCCGCGCGGCCCTGGGCGCGGCCGAGCAGCTGATCGTCGACGAGATGCTGGCCGGCCGCACGCACCGCGTCAGGACGCTCCTGCCGACCATCCTGTTCGTGATCCTCCTCCCGTACCTCGGCATGGAGGAAGCGCTGCTCCGCTCCCGCGCGGCCGCGGAGCGCCGCCAGAGCGCGGTCGCCTAGGAAACGCCTTCGTCCACCAAATCGCCCGGCGGACTGGCGGGTCCGGACGCGGTGCGATACCTTCCATGAACTCGGGAGTTCATGGTAAATACACCGGTACACCACCGTCCCCCGGGGGCATTCGCGAACGGGGTCCGCGCGTGACCACGCACGCTGACCGTCGGCGCCTGCCAAGCGGTCGCCACGGTCTCCCGCGCGCCTACATCGTCCGGGACCAGCGCGAGCGTTTGCTCGAAGCGATGGTGCAGGTGGCCTCCAGCAAGGGGTACGAGGCGACGACCGTCGCCGACGTGATCCGCGAGGCGGGGGTGTCGCGGACGACCTTCTACCAGCTCTTCTCCGACAAGGAGGACTGCTTCCTGCAGGCGTACGACGCCGTCTTCGACGTGGTCCTGCATCGGGTCGAGCACGCCTACCGCTCCTACGAGGGGCCCTGGCCCGAGCGCATCCACGCCGGCCTGGCGGCGATGGTGGACCTCCTCGCCCAAGAGGCCGAGATCGCCCGCATGGTGATGGTCGAGGGGGTCACCGCCGGGCAGAAGCCCCGGCAACGCTACCGCGAGGCGCTCAACCGCTTCCTGCCCTTCCTCGACGAGGGCCGGGCATCGTCGGAGTACTCCCAGCAGCTGCCCGCCGCGACATCGCGCCTAGCGGTAGGCGCAGCGACCACGCTGATCTTCGACGAGGTCTCCAGCGGGCGCACCAAGACCCTTCCGAAGGTACTGCCCGAGATCGTCTTCGCGGTGCTCATGCCGTTCCTCGGTCCCGAGCGGGCAGCCGAGGAGATGCGCAAACAGATCGCCCCGCCGCCCTTCGAGCTGTCGGCGACCTGAGCCGCCGCAGCGAGAGGGCCCGCGTGGGGAAGGAATCTGACACGCGGACCCCCTCATGGGATCCGTCACCCGGTGACGGGCGCGGACCCCTGGAGAACTGAGGCGACTCGCGCCGTTCGTGGAGGAGTTGGCGCGCTCCGCCGTGCCCGTGACGGTGAGGAGGAAGGATCTCCGCCGCGAGCGCTCCCGTGTTCGGGATGCGCCCATTATAAACGCGTGATTCTATAAATCAAGGATTTCCTCCCGGGGATCGCCGCGAATTTCGTAAACATCGTGTCCGGAAAGCGGTACCTTGCCGGGTGGGTACGAACCCCGAGGGAGGAGTCGTGGGAGAGAACGAAGCTCCGGGCAGGGCCCGGCGGGAGTACAGGAATGCCGTCGCGGACGTGACGCGCACGCTCGGGGACGGCTGCGTGGCTTTCACGCTGGCCGACGGCGAGGCCCAGGTCGAGGCGATCGAGCACCGCGACGTCGCCAAGCGGGATCAGCTCGCCCAGGTCCTCGCCGATCCCAGCGAGACAGCGGAGACCGCGTGCTGGATCGGGCAGGTCGCCGCCGCGGGCTACGCGGTCTCCTTCGACCTCGCCGCCTCCGGTTCCTCGCCGGTCGGCGAGCGGGTCGCGGAGGTCGCGGGCTACGCGGCCCTGGCGGCGACCGAGGACGGTGCGTTGCTCGCGCTTCGCGACGCGACCGGGCGCAAGTACACCGCGGCCGAGCGGGCATCGCTCGACTCGATCCTGCACCGCCACTGCGGAGGGCCGGACCGCACCCTGCGCGGGCGCGCCCTCGACGCCGACGTGCCGATGTGGGTGGTGGACTCGCGCAAGCGCGTGCGCAAGGCGAACCAGGCGTTCAGCGAGATCGTCGGCCTGCCGGTCGCGCGGATCGTCGGGATGCCGCTCGCGGAGCTGCTCGAGCGGGGGGCGCAGGCGCCGCGCCCCGACGGCCAGCCGGAGGACCGCGCGGTGATCCGCGCTGACGGCGCGAGGCGCTGGCTGCAGGTACACGCGCGCCCGGTCGCCGGCGAGCGGGAGGACTGCGTCACCGTGTACACGGGCTTCGACGTCACCGAGCGGCGCGAGCGCGAGGTCAAGGCACGCGTGGCGCACGACTGCGAGCGCATGCTGCGCTCCTTCGCCGAGTTCCTGCTCACGCAGCCGCCGGCCGATGAGGTCCGTCGCGCGGCGACCGCGCTCGTCGCCCAGCAGTTCGGGGCGCCGCTCGTGACACTGGCCGCGGTGACGCGCTCCCTCGACGAGGGCGTGATCCTCTCCGAATCGGGGCCGATCGCCGACCCGGAGGCCGACCGGCGCCGTCAGCGGATCGAGGTGCCCGAACGCTGTCTCGGGCACGAGACGATGAGCAGCGGGGAGCTCGTGGTCGTGAACGACTACGGCGACCCGAACGGGTACCTGCTGCCGGGGCCCGTGTCGCTGCGAGCAGGCGCGCGCAGCGGCGCCTGCGTCCCGGTGGCGGAGTCCGCGTGCCTCGCGGTGCTGCGTCGCGAGCCCGGCGCGATCACCCCCCAGGAGACCGAGTTCCTCGAGGGCGTCGCGCGGATGCTCTCCACGCGCGTGGATCTGGTCGCGCCCTGAGCGGTCGCTAGGGGAGCGCGGTCCCGTCGATGCCCGCGACGCGCCAGCCGTCGTCCTCGCGCGCGGTGAGGATGAACGAGCGCGGGCGCTTGGGCACCTTGTAGACCGCCAGGCCGCGGTCGCCGTCGACGCGGAAACGGCTGAACTCGATCGCGCCGTAGTCAGGCGCGCCCTTGCTGCTGAAGACGTTCGCGGCGTGCTGGAGGAAGGTCTCGCAGCCGCCCTCAACCCCGGACTCCTCGAACATGCGCTCGAGCTCCTCGATCGTCGCGGTCGAGAGCCACTCGCACGCGGCCGCGGGGTCCCCGTCGGCCAACGCGGCGAAGTACGACTTCACGGCCACGATCATCGCCTTGCGATCCTCGTCGCTCGCGGGCTCCCCGATGTCCTGGATGCGGCCGCTGTCGGCGTCATCCCCGTCCTCGCCCGCCCCGTGATCGCCGCCGGAGTCGTCCGAGCCTCCCGGTTCGCCGGATCCGCCGGAGCCGTCAGCCGCGCCGTCGGCGTCGGACCCCTCCGGGGTCGCGGCGGCCGGTTCCGGCTGGTCCGGCTCTTCGTCCGATCCGCCACAGGCGGCTACGAGTAACACCAACAGCGCCGCGACGGCGAGCGCGACGATCGCTCGAAGCCCCTGCTCTCTCACCCTGATCGCTCCTCCCTCACAAGCTCACACCGCAATATAGAACACGGTGTTTATCGGCAGGGACGAAAGGCTGGGGGCGCCCCGCCGGCCTACCCGCGACCGCCGGGGCGCCCCCACCAGCTCAGCCGATCCCGGCCCGGATCGCCGCCGCGCGCTGGGCCAGGCGCTTGGCCTTGGCGCGCTTGGCCTTGGCGCGGGCGCGCAGGCGCTTGGCCCGCTTGCCGGAGGCGCGCTTGGCCTTGGCCGCGAGCTTGGCCGCCTGCTTGCGCAGCTTGGCCGCGCGCTTCTCGAGCTGGGCTGCGCGCTGCGCCGCGCAGGCGTCCGCCTCGAGCGGGGCCTCGAAGACCAGGCGGTGGTTGGCCTGGGAGCGGATCGCGACCCTGCTTTCGCTGTTGCGGCACATGTTGCGCGAGTTGACGAGCAGGCCGCCCTCGCCGCCCTCGATCGTGAGCGTGAAGGTGCCCACGGGGACGTCGGGGATGGTCGCGAACGTCGTGCGGATCCGCTGCTCGTCCTCGTTTTGGTCGATCACGCCGACCAGGTCGATCTCGACCAGGCCGTTCAGGTCGGCGACCAGGTCGGGCAGCGGGTTGTCCGAGCTGCGCAGATAGACCGGGCCCTCCAGGGGCTCGGGCAGGATCGGCGTC
>DATCLC010000098.1:0-32865 GCA_036564135.1 Solirubrobacterales bacterium | reverse complement strand
GGCTGGGCCGGCCCCGCGCCGGCTCACGCCCGTGCCCGCGGGCCCTCAGAACGTGGCCGCGCGCGCGCCCGTCGCGATCAGGACCAGGATCCCGATCCCGATGACCACCCGGTAGACGACGAAGATGTCGTAGCTGCGGGTGCGCACGAAGCGCAAAAGCCCCGCGATCGCGAGGTAGCCGGAGATCGCCGAGGCGAGCACGCCCACGATCATGGGGACGACGACGCCGTCGGGCAGCTCCTGCGTGAGCGCGTCGTAGCCCTTGACGACCACTGCGCCCGCGGTCGCGGGGACGAGCAGGAGGAAGGAGATGCGCGCGGCGGCGTCGCGCGTCAGCCCGAGGAACCGCCCCGCTGTGATCGTCACGCCGGAGCGCGAGGTGCCGGGCGCGAGCGCGAGGGCCTGGGCGGCGCCGATGAACAAACCGTTCTTGAGGGTCACCGAGCTCACCTCGCGCCGCTGCGGCAGGCGGTCGGCCCAGGCGAGCAGCAAGCCGAAGGCGATCAGCTGGACGGCGATCATCCAGGGCTCGCCCAGGTTGTCGTCGATCCAGTCCTCGCCGAGCCCGCCGACGATCACCGCGGGGATTGTGCCGACGATGATCACCCAGGCGAGGCGCGAGTCGGTGTCGACGATCGCCCGCGCGCGGACGCTGCGGAAAAACCCGCGGACCATCGCCAGGAGCTCGCCCCGGAAATAGACGACGACGCCGATCAGCGTGCCGAAGTGCAGGGCGACGTCGAAGATGGCGTGGAAGTCAGGGTTCTCGCGCAGGAACGTGTAGTCCTGCAGCCAGGGAACGAGGGTGAGGTGCCCGGAGGATGAGATCGGCAGGAACTCGGTGAGTCCCTGGACCACGCCGAGCAGGAGCGCTTCCAGCCAGTCCACGAGCGGACGATGGTAGTCGTCGCGGGCCGCGCGCAGGCCGATGCGCTGCGCTCGCGCGCCAGCTAGAGTTCACGCCGATGAAGCGCACGTTCCGTTGGGCAGTCCTCGCGAGCGCCACTGTGATCGCGCTCCTCGCCTTCGCGCCGGCGGCATTCGCGGCCGACGGCGAGGGCCTGCTCGGCCGCGTCGACGACAAGACGATCACGTTTTTCTCGTTTGGCGTCATGGCGTTCTTCGCCGTCTTCGTGATCGTCGCCTCCGCGATCCAGGAGCGGATGGCGAACCGCAAGGAGCGCGTGCGCGAGGAGATCGAGCGGCTGCGTCAGCCGTAGCGCAGCGCGCAACCTAGTCCCCTAGACACCCGCGCCCTCGCCGCCGCGGCCCTCGCCGGCCGCGAACCTCTGCGCGCCGCGGATCGCCTCCTGGAGCGCCTCGCGCCCGAGCCGCGCCTCCAGGGCGAGCCCCTCGTCGAGCGGCAGGCCCGCGCCCTCAAGCGCGGCGCGCCGGTCGGTGAGCATCGTGGTCTGCGGGAAGCCCGCCAGGCCCTCGGCGATCTCGAGGGCGCGGTCCAGGTGCCGCCCGCCGGGGACCACCTCGTTCACGAGGCCCCAGCCGAGCGCCTCGCGCGCCTCCACGATCCGGCCGGTGAGGATCATCTCCAGCGCGCGGCCCATGCCGACGATCCGGGGCAGCCGCTGGGTGCCGCCGTCGATCAGCGGCACGCCGAAGCGCCGCTCGGTGAAGCCGAGCTTCGCGTCCTCGGTCGCGATCCGCAGGTCGCACCACAGCGCCAGCTCCAGCCCGCCGGCCAGGCACCAGCCCGAGATCGCGGCGATCGTCGGCTTGCTCGGTGTCAGCCGGGTGAAGCCAAGCGGCCCGTCGCGGAACTCGTCGAGCCACCGGTCGAGCCCCTCGGCTGAGACTCCCTCCTCCGACGCCCGCTCGGCGATCGCCTTCAGGTCGGCCCCGGCGCAGAACGCCTCGGGGCCCTCGCCCGTGAGCACGAGGACCCGCGCCTCATCGTCGGCCTCGAAGCGCTCGTAGCCGTCGCGCAGCGCCCGCGCGGTGTCGGCGTCCACGGCGTTGCGGCGCTCGGGACGCGTGATCGTGAGCACGGCGGCGGCGGCGCGGCGCTCGTAGCTCACCTTGCCCATGCGCCCGGACCTCCTACGTCCCGATCCGGAACTCCGTGAGCAGGCGCTTCTCGGACTCGCCCGGCACCGTGGCGATCACCTCCACGTGATCGGCGAGCGGCGTGCCGCGGAGCTTGGTGGCGAGCAAATCGTCGACTTGGAAGACGCCCGCGGAGTTGTTCATCCGGATCTCGATGCGCACGGCGCGATCCTCGCCCGCGGAGATCTGGACGCCGTCGATCGCCGCCGCGGAGATCGAGTGGATGCCCACCTGGCCGGCCTCGACCGGGATGCGCGACCGCCCCTCCGCCATGTCGAGGGCGTCGGCAACGCGCACCACGCCCGCCTCGACCGTGTACGGCTCGCCGCGCCGCCGGTGGCCGATGATCGCGTGCAGCGCCTCGGCGATCACCACGGCGCGCTCGGCGTCCGGGTAGACGTCGGCGAGCAGCTCGCGCAGCTTGCGCTCGGCGAGGAACAGGCTGTAGGCCTCGTGGTCGGCGCGGTGGATGGACATGCCGACGTCGTGGAAGAGCGCGCCCGCGGCCACCACGACCTCCGCGTCGCGCTCCCGCATGGCGTGGTCGGTGACCATCGCCGGCTCCACGCCGGCCTTGGTGAGCAGGCGCAGCAGCCGCAGCGCGATGTTGAGCACGATCTGCACGTGCACCCAGGAGTGGTCGGACATGCCGAGCCGCTCCGAGTTGACCTGCGCCATATGCCACCAGGCGCGCACCTCCGGGTCGGCGTTCACGGCGGCGAGGAACGCCTCGAGCCGGCGGTTGCCGCGCGTGGGCGCGCGCACGTTGGCGGCCGCGGTCACATCGGCCGGCTTGCGCCCGCGCTCCCCCGGCCCCTTTTGCTGCTGGCTGCCCTCCATGGCCGGGGAGTCTGGCACCCTCGCGCGACGCTCGACGCGGAGCGTGCGCGGGGGTAGGCTCGCTCCATGCCCGAGGTGCTCTCGATCGAGCGGCGCGACGCGGTCGCGGTCGTCACGCTGTGCCGGCCGGAGAAGCGGAACGCGCTGTCGATCGAGCTGCGGGAGGAGCTCGCCGCCACGTTCAAGGGGCTCGACGGGGACGACTCGGTCGCGTGCATCGTGCTCACCGGGGCGGGCACCGCGTTCTGCTCGGGCATGGACACCGACGAGTTCGGCGGCGACCGCGAGCACCGCCGGCGGCTCGTGGAGACCAGCACCGTGGCCTTCGAGGCGGTGGGCGAGTGCGCGCGCCCGGTGATCGCCGCGGTCAACGGCCCGGCGCTCGCCGGCGGCTTCGCGCTCGCCCTGCTCTGCGACCTGCGGCTGGCCGCGCCGGAGGCGACGTTCGGCTACCCGGAGCTGCCCCGGGGGATCCCGCCGAGCTACGCGGCCGCGCGCGCTGTACTCCCCGCCACCGTGGCGCAGGACCTCTGCCTCACGGGACGCGTGGTCGACGCGCGGGAGGCCCAGCGGCTCGGCATCGTGCGCGAGGTCGCGGAGCAGGATGTCCTCGAGCGGGCGCGGACGCTCGCCGAGCGCATCGCCGCGCTGCCGAGGCTCGCGGTGCTCGAGACCAAGCGGCGGACGCTGCTCGAGCGCAGGCAGCTCTGGGGCTTCCTCTTCGAGGACGAGCGCCAGACGTTCAGGCGCGCACTGCTAGGCGACGACGAGCCCGACGGCACCGCCGCCTAGGCGGGCGGCTCAGCCGCCGAGGCGCGGGGAGACGAGCTCGAGCAACTCGGGCCAGGCCCACGTCTCCCATGACGCGGCGACGAGGAGCATCGGGACCGCCAGGGCGACCGTCGCCGCGGTCGCGGCGAGCAGCTCGTGCCAGTCGCCGTGCCGCGAGGCGATCGTCCACGCGGCCAGCGGCAGGAACACCGCGGTCAGCTCGAGCAGCGCGTGCGGCGCCACCGTGAGGAGGAGCACCGCCGGCGAGATGCCGAACTGGGCGGCGAGCTGGGCGCCGGTCGAGCCCAGGACGTAGGCCTGGGTGACGAGCGAGAAGATCGTGACGCCGACGACCCAGGCGAAGGCCACCGGCCGGGCGCGCTCGTGGATCCAGCGGTTCCAGCCGCTCAGGTGCTCGGCCTGCGCGGGCAGCGAGCTTCCCGCCATGAAGCCCGCGACGCACGCGAACGCGTGGAGGGCGAGGACCAGGCCGTTGCGGCCGAGCACCTCAACGTAGTCGTCGAGGCCGGCCGGGAACGTGACCCCGGGGATGAACGCCGGCGTCAGGTCGGCGGTCACCAACGAAGCGACGACCAGGACGGCCGTGAGCAGGCCCGCCGCGAAGCCGAGCGCCGCGGGGAGCCACGCGCGCAGGACCCCGAACGGGTCCCGGTTCCAGCGGACCAGGGCCGCGCGCGTGTCGCGCAGCCCCTGCCGCGCCGCTAGCTCGGCGACGCTCATGCCCAGTACATCGGCACCACCGAGCCAGCGGCTTTAGCGGGTTAGCGGGCGGCGGCTGGTCAGCCGCCGCAGACGGGCCAGGGGCTCGCGCCGGCCCGCTCGTAGAGGAGCTGGGCGCGGTAGTCCTGCTCGGCCTCGGACGCCTGGGCGGGGTTGCCCGTGCCGCCGACCGACTGCCAGGTGCCCACGTCGAACTGGTACTTGCCGTAGTAGCCGGCGGGGTTGACCGCGGAGGGGTCGCCTCCGGACTCGCAGGCCGCAATCGCCTCGAGCGTGGAGCTGGGCGCCACCTGCGCGGGGACCTCGCCGCCGGCCTCGGCCACCGCCCCCGCGGCGCTCGTCTCGAGGCGCGCCTCGCGCCGCTCGGCGCGGCGGGCCTCGGCGATGCGCTCGCGCAGCCGCTCGATCCCGCGGCGCAGCTCGGCCGCCGTCGCGACCGCCTCGTCGAGCTCGTGCTTGCGCGGCTTCACATCGTGCTTCGCGGCCCGCTCCAGGAGCGTGGCGTAGCGGACCTGCAGCGTGCCGAGCTTGAGCGAGCGCTCAAAGGTGCGCTTCGGGTGCTCGAGCACTTGCACGGTCGCGGTGTCGCGCGCGTTCCCGGTCGTGGTCTCGGCCGCGTGCGCGGTGGCCGCGAGGGTGGCGCACGTAGCGCAGGCGGCCGCGATCAGTCGCAGATGGCGTGGCAAAGTTGTCTACCTCCAGTGGTGGCGTGCAGCGCGTTGGGCGCGTGGTTGCGGCGTGTGCGCCGCTTCAGTGCTGGGCCCCGGCGTGCCGGTCCGGCTTCGCGCCGCGTAGGCGCGTGCCGAGGCCATGCCCTTCCTTCAAACGCCGCTGAGGGTGGCAGCGTCTAAGCGAAATGTGTGTGACAACGGTCACACTCTTAACACCTCGCTAACCCGCCCCCGTCCCCAATCCACCCCCTATACGGGGGTCGGATCGCCGCCCGCCCGACGGATCTGTCACGAAATGCTCACGGGCGGAGCCCTGCGTGGCTGGGCCTACGGGCCGTGGGGCGGTGCCGCGTGCGCCTTTCGTGACAGGTCTGCCCGGCACGCGGTGATTCGACCACGCTATGGGGGGTGGGTTTGGGCGGGGGTTGGCGGTCGACGCGCTCGACGGCTGCCTTCGCTTCGGGTACAAAACGGCCGGAGCGGTTGGGGATGAGCGGCAACGACGGATACTTCGCGCCGGGCTCGATGCTGCGCCGCGTGCACTCGGAGCGCGCCGTCGGCCTGCTCTACGGGCAGCGCGCGCTCGCGATCGGCGCCATCGACCCGCGCAATTTCGTCGGCACGATCCGCAACAGCCGCTACACGGACCGCCCGTTCCAGCGGCTCGCCACCACCGCGAAGATGTTCGAGACGATCTTCTTCGGCTCGCGAGCGGAGGCCGACCGGGTGCTGGCCGCGGTGCACCGCATGCATGAGCGCGTGCGCGGGCGCCTCGAGGAGGGCGCGGGGCCGATCCCGGCGGGGACGCCCTACTCGGCGTTCGACCCGGAGCTCATGCTCTGGACGGTCGCGGTGAGCGCCGACTCGGCGATGTACTTCTACGAGTTGCTCGTGCGCGAGCCGACCGAGGCGGAGCGCGACGAGTTCTGGCGCGACTACGTGCGCTTCGGCGAGCTGTTCGGGATGCCAGCCGACGTCGCGCCCGCGAGCTGGGCCGAGTTCCGCAGCTACTTCGACGGGAAGGTCTGGGGCCCGCAGTCGTACCTCACCGAGGAGGCGCGCTACGTGGGGCGGGCGGTGATGTTCGAGATCCCCGTCCCGCCCGCACGCTGGCCTGCGATGCGCGTGCACAACCTGCTCATGCGCGGCTCGCTGCCGCGGCGCGTGCGCGAGATGTACCGGCTGGCGTGGACGCCGGCGCACGAGGCCGCCTTCCGGGCCGCGGTCGCCGCTCACCGAGCGACTCGGCCGTTCACCCCCGGCTGGATCCTGCGCGGACCGAACACCCGCAGCTTCGAGCTCGTCGCGCGCACCGAGCGGACGCGGATCGCGCGGGGCGAGCCGATCCCCGGCGCGCTCACCGGCTGACCCTAGGAGCGCAGGGCGGCGGCGAGGCGTTCGCGGGCGCGCTCGGCGGGCGGGAGGCCCTCGGTCGCACCCCAGGTGCGCACGACGCCGGCGGCGGCCTCCATCGCCACCTCCAGCGCGGGGGCGAGCCGCTCGCGCGGGCAGCCCGCGGCCAGCGCCGCGGCGATCACCCCCGCGACGCAGTCGCCGGCGCCGGTCGCGTCGACCACCCGGTCCACGGGCGTGGGCGGGATCTCGGCCACCGAGCCGTCGCTGGCAAGCAGCGCCCCGCGCGCCCCCAGCGTGACCGCGGCCGCCCGGGGGCCGAGCTCGAGCAGCCCGAGCGCGGCCTCGCGCTCGCCCTCGCGCCCGGCGAGCGGCATCGCCTCGGTGTGGTTGCACTTGACGAGGGTGGAGCGTCCGACCAGCTCGCGGACCGTGCCGAGCATCTGCTCCTCGGAGGACCAGCGGTTCGGGCGCAGGTTCGGGTCGCAGACCACCTCCCAGCCGCGCTCGCGGGCGAGGTCGGCGGCGCGCAGGGTGACCTCACGCTCGCGCTCGCCGATCAGGGTGTCGCTGCCGACCACGAGCACCCCGGGCGGGCCGGAGAGCGCGGGCTCGATGTCGGCGTCCGCGTAGGCCGCGGGCCGTTCGGGGTCGCCGTAGAAGGCGAAGGCGGGCTCGCCGTGGTCGCTCACCGCGACGAACGCGTGCGAGGTGCCGCCGCCCGGCACGAGCACGAAGCGCTCCGTGCCCACGCCCTCGCCGCGGACCCGGTCGCGCAGCCAGCGCCCCCACTCGTCGTCGCCGGCGCCGCCCAGCATCTCGACGCGCGCGCCGAAGCGCGCCGCGCACACGGCGATGTTCACGAGCGATCCGCCGACCCGCGGCACGAACGCGCGCGCCTCGCCGAGACCGGCGACGGGCTCCTCGCAGACGAGGTCGACCAGCGCCTCGCCCAGGCAGACGACCCGGGCCCCCGGTCCGACTGAGGTGGTTTCCATCGGGGTAGTTCTAGTGGGGGAGATGGACACCGGCTTTCCCACCCAGGACGCGCAGACGGATTTCAGCCGTGCGCGCCGCCGCGCCGTCCTCTCCCGCCTGAGCCGCCGGCTGCGCCGTCAGCCGGGGGACGTGAACGTGATCCTGCCCTTCGACGAGGTGGTCGAGGCGCTCGGCAACCGCGGCGAGCGCAACCTGGGGCTGCAGACGATCCCGCTCGATTCGATCGTGGGGACCGTCGACCGCACCCGCGAGTTCGACCGCAGCTTCCGCCCGATCTCGCGGCGCGTGCGGCGCCGGTGGGAGCGGATCGCCCAGGCGATGCGCCGGGGCGAGTCGATGCCGCCGATCGACGTCTACCGGATCGGAGACATGCACTTCGTGCGCGACGGCCACCACCGCGTCTCGGTGGCGCGCCATCTGGGGCGGGAGCTCATCGACGCCTACGTGACGGAGATCATCACCACGGTCGGCGCGGAGCGCGACGTGCGGCTGAGCGAGCTCGCCGTGAAGAGCCACGAGCGCCTCTTCTTCGAGCGCGTGCCGCTGCCGCCCGACCTGCGCCCGCGCATCCAGCTCACCCGCAAGACTTGGTGGGCGAACCTGGCGGAGGCAGTCGAGGCCTGGGGCTTCCGCGCGATGCAGGCGCGCGGGGAGTTCATGACGCGCGAGCAGGTCGCGGAGGAGTGGTTCCACGACGACTTCGAGCCCGTCGTCCAGGCGCTGCGCGAGGTCGACCTGATCAGCGGCTTCACCGACGCGGAGGCGTACATGCGGGTCAGCGCGCTCCGCTACTTCCTGCTGCGCACGCACCGCTGGGACGAGGACGTGATCGAGCGCCTGCGCGAGGAGCTGCGCAAGCCGCCGCCGCGTGACGAGGACACGCTCGTCCACGTGCTGCGCCGCGGCACCAAGCGCTGACCGACCGGGGGGCCCCCGGGCGCACCGGGGGCCGCCTGCCATCCTTGGCTTCCATGAGCGCCAGGGCATGGTTCGCATTCGGAGCTGTCTCGGTGCTCTGGGGGATGCCCTACCTGTTCATCAAGGTCGCGGTGGACGACGGCGTGCCCCCGGCGTTCCTCGCCTGGGTTCGGGTCGCGCTCGCCGCGGTCCTGCTCGGCGTGCTCGCGTGGCGGGCGGGGCTGCTGCCGAGCCTGCGTGGCCGCTGGCGCTGGATCGCGACCTACGCGCTCGTCGAGATCGTCGTGCCCTTTCCGCTGATCGCGGCGGGCGAGCAGTGGGTCTCGTCGTCGCTCGCGGCGATCCTGATCGCCGCGGTGCCGCTGATCATCGCCGTGCTGGCGCTGCGCTTCGACCACTCCGAGCGCGTGGACGGCGGGCGGCTCGTCGGGCTTTTGGTGGGTTTCGCCGGCGTCGTGGCGCTCGTCGGGATCGACGTCGCCGGCAACGCGGATGAGCTACTCGGTACGGCCGCGATCCTCGTCGCCGCCGTGGGCTACGCGGCCGGCCCGATGATCATGCGAAACCACCTCGGCGACCTCGACCCTCGCGCGCTGATGGCGGCGAGCCTGGCCCTCGCCGCGCTGGCGCTCACGCCGGCCGCGCTCGTCGCCCCGCCGGAGAGCGGCGCGCTGACGACCGAGGCGGTCGTGGCGCTCGTCGTGCTGGGCGTGTTCTGCACCGCCACCGCGTTCGTCCTCTTCGGCCACCTCGTGCTCGAGGTCGGCGCCGGGAAGGCCGCGGTGATCACCTACGTCGCGCCGGTCGTGGCCGTCGCCCTCGGCGTCGCGGTGCTCGGCGAGCGCCCGGGCGTGGGCGCGGTCGCCGGCCTGCTCTTGATCATCGCGGGCTCCTGGCTCGCGACCGGGGGCAAGCCGCCGTCGGGCCTTGCGGCTGCGACGACCCGCCTGCGCAGCAACCCGTGGCGCCGCCAGGCGCGCCCGCATGCGGGGACCGAGGCGGGCGGGTAAGCGCCCCGGTCCGACCGCCCGCCTTCGCTGCCCTATCCCGGACGATCCGTGCCGCTGGGAGCGACAGAGGGCTCGCCCCGGCGCCTAGCTCTCGCCGCCCCGGTGCGTGAGGCTCTTGCCCGTCTCCGGGTCGAAGAAGTGGAACTTGGCAGGGTCGACCCAGAGCTCGGCCTCGTCGCCGCGCTTGATCGAGCTCGCCGCATCGAGGCGGGCGACGACCTGGCCCTCGCCCGAGGTCGGGATCTCGTCGGCGCCCGAGTCGCGCGCGAGCTCCTGAAGCTCGCTGGACCGCACGCTCTCGCCCTTGGCCGTGAAGTACGCGTACTTCTCGGAGCCCATCGACTCGACGAGGTCGATCTTGGCCCGGAAGACGTAGCCGCGGTCGCGTGCCTCGCCGGTGAGCGCCGCGTCCTCGAAGCTCTCCGGGCGGATGCCGACGATCAGCGAGCGGCCCGCGACGTCGCCGCTCAGGCGCTGGCGCAGCTCGGGCGCGAGGGGCACGTCGCCAATCGGGAGCTTGACCACGTCGCCCTCGATGCGGCCGACCATGAAGTTCATCGCGGGCGAGCCGATGAAGCCGGCGACGAACAGGTTGACCGGGTCGTCGTAGAGCTCCGCCGGGGTGCCGACCTGCTGCAAAACGCCCGCCCGCATCACGGCCACGCGGTCGCCGAGGGTCATCGCCTCGGTCTGGTCGTGCGTGACGTACACGGTGGTCGTGCCCAAATCCGACTGCAGCCGGGCGACCTCGGTGCGCATCTGGACGCGCAGCTTGGCGTCGAGGTTCGAGAGCGGCTCGTCCATCAAAAACGCGGCGGGGTCGCGCACGATCGCGCGGCCCATCGCGACGCGCTGGCGCTGGCCGCCGGAGAGGTTCGCCGGCTTGCGGTCGAGGTGCTGCTCCAGGTCGAGGATGCGGGCGGCCTCCTCGACCTTGCGCTTGATCTCGTCGTCGGGCGCGCCCGCGAGGCGCAGCGGGAACGCCATGTTCTCCCGCACGGTCATGTGCGGGTAGAGCGCGTAGTTCTGGAAGACCATCGCGATGTCGCGCTCCTTGGGGGCGAGCCCGTTCACGACGCGGTCGCCGATCCGCAGCTCGCCCTCGGAGATGTCCTCGAGCCCGGCGATCATCCGCAAAGCCGTCGACTTCCCGCAGCCCGACGGGCCGACGAGGATCATGAACTCGCCGTCCTTGATCTCGAGGTTCATGTCCTTGACGGCCTCGTAGCCGTCCGGGAACCGCTTGGTGACGCCTTCGAGCGTGATCTGGGCCATCTCGACTCCTCTCTTATCCCTTGACGGCGCCCGCAGTCAGGCCGGCGACGATCCGGCGCTGGAAGATCAGGACGAAGATGATGATCGGGATCGTCACGATCACCGCGGCCGCGGCGATGCTGCCGACCGGCTGGGTGAACTGCGACTCGCCCGTGAAGAACGCGAGCGCGGCGGGCACCGTGCGCGACGCGTCCGACGACGTCAGCGAGATCGCGAACAGGAAGTCGTTCCAGCAGAAGATGAAGACGAGGATCGCCGCGGTGAACACGCCCGGCGCGGCCAGCGGCACGATCACCTTGCGGAAGGCTTGGAACGGCGTCGCCCCGTCGACCTGGGCCGCCTGCTCGAGATCCCACGGGATCTCGCGGAAGAACGCGACGAGCGTGTAGATCGCGAGCGGCAGCGAGAACGTCAGATACGGGATGATCAGCCCGGGGTACGTGTCGTAGAGGCCGAAGGTCCGCCACATGTCGAAGAGCGGGCCGACGGTGGAGATCGGCGGGAACATCGCGATCGCGAGCGCGCCCGCGAGGATGATCGACTTCCCCGGGAAGTTGAGCCGCGCGATCGCGTAGGCGGCGAACGACGCCAGCACGATCGAGATCAGCGTCGTAATCAGCGCGATCAGCACCGAGTTGATGAGCGGCTTGATGAACGGGCTGTCGTCGAGGCCGCCCGTAAAGAGGCTCTCGTAGTTGTCGAAGGTGATCTCCTGCGGGAAGAACGCGTCCCACACCGAGAGCTCGGGGCCGGTGGTGATCGTCGAGGGCTCCTTGAGCGAGAGCGAGATGATCCAGACCACCGGCAGGAGCGCCACGAAGACGATCAGGATGATCCCGATCGACCAGAGCGCGTACTCGCGGGTCCCGCGTTCCATCAGGCGCCGGGCCTCCCTTCAGCCATGCGCACGCCGAACCAGCGCACGAACACGAAGGCGATCAGCAGCACGCAGAGGAAGATCAGGACCGAGACCGCCGACCCGAGCCCGAGGTTGAGCCGCGAGATCAGTTGGTTGAAGCCCAGGATCGACACCGACTCGGTGTCCTGCGCGCCCCGGGTCATGATGAAGATCGTGTCGAAGACGCGGAACGCGTCCAGGGTGCGGAAGAGCAAGGCGACGAGGATCGCCGGCTTCATCAGGGGCAGCGTGATCTTCCAGAAGCGCTGCCAGGCGTTCGCGCCGTCCACGCGCGCCGCCTCGTAGAGGCCGCGGTCGATCGTCGTCAGCCCGGCCAACAGCAGCAGGGCCATGAACGGCGTCGTCTTCCAGACCTCGGCGAGGATGATCACCGCGAACGCGCTGAAGCGGTCGCCGAACCACGAGTTCTCGTCGGAGATCAGCGGCAGGTTGTTGACGAAGCCCGTGTCGGGGTTGAACGCGTAGAACCAGGCGAACGCGGCGACGACGGTGACGATCCCGTACGGGATCAGCACGACCGTGCGCACCAGGCCCCGCCCGAAGATCGCCCGGTACATGACGAGCGCGATCAGCATGCCCAGCACGAGCTCGATCGCGACCGTCACGACCATGATGAAGACGGTGTTGAGCAGGTCCGTCCACCACAGCTCGGACGTCAGCACCGCGACGTAGTTGTCGAGGCCGACGAAGCCGCCCTCCTCGGGGAAGCGCAGATCGACGTCCTGCAGCGAGAGCACGATCGCGTACCCGATCGGGTAGGCGGTGACGAGCAGCATCGCAATCACCGCCGGCGCGCAGAGCAGCCAGCCGAGCCGGCGCTCCGAGCGCGTGCGCTCGCTGATCGGGGCCTTGCTGCGCCCGAGCCGCATCCTGGCGCCGGAGGCCTCCATCAGAGCACCCCCTCTCGCTTGACCGCGTCGGAGACGGCCTCATAGAGCTTGTCGTACGCCGGCTTGGGGTCGTCGGGGTCGATGCTGTCCGGCGGGTGCAGCGAGCGCTGGATCGCGAGCGAGAGGTCGGTGTAGGCCGGCGTGGTCGGCCGCGGGGCGGCGGCCCGGACCGACTCGGCCACGTCCTGCGCGAAGCCGGGGAACGCCTTGCGCACGACCGGGTCGTCGTACAGCGTCTCGTTCGAGGGCGGCAGCCCGTCGAGCTCGGTCGCGATCAGCTGGCTCTCCGGGCTCGAGATGCACGCGGCCGCGTCGAACGCCTCGTCGGGGTGCTCGGAGAACGCGCTCACGCCGATGTTGAACCCGCCCAGCGGCGGGCGCCCCGGCTCACCCTCGACCACCGACGGGAACACGGCGGCGCCCATGTTCTCGGCGATCTCGGGAGCGTTCGCCTGCGCGCTGGCGTAGGCGAACGTGTAGTTGAGCATGAAGGGCGAGTCGCCGGCCTCGAAGCCCAGCCGGGCGGTGTCCTCGTTGGACGTGCTGATGTCGCGCGCGGCCGCGGGCGAGTTCGCCAACCGTCCGATCATCGCGAGCGCCTCGGTGGTCGGGCCCTCCTCGAGGTCGACCTCCTCCGGGCCGGAGAGGATCTGCGTGCCGGCCGACTCGATCATCGAGTTCACCCAGACCGTGAAGCCCTCGTAGCGGTTGGCCTGCACCTGGATGAAGCCGCCGATCCGCTCGGCCTCGTCGATCATCTCGGCCCAGGTCTCGGGCGGCTCGTCGACCTGGTCGGTGCGGTACCAGAGCAGCTGGGTGTTCGTGTTGAACGGGGCGCCGTAGAGCTTGCCCTCGAACGACGCCGTTTCGACGACGCTCTCGAACACGTCCTGCGTGACCCGCTGGGCCAGCTCGCCGCTCCACTCGCGCAGCCAGCCCGCGTTCGCGAACTCGGCCGTCCAGATCACGTCCATGCCGATCAGGTCGACGTTCGAGTCCTCGGCGCCGAGCCGGCGGACGAGCTGCTCGCGCTGCTGGCTCGCGTCGGTGGGCAAAAGCTCGACGTTGATCGTGTACTCGCCGTTCGACTGCTCGGTGCAGCGCGCGGCGACCTCCTGGATCGTCCCGCCCGGCTGCGTGGCGACGAACCAGTTGAGCGTCACCCCGGCGCCGCCGGCCTCGTCGTCGGAGCCGCCGCACGAGGCCAGTGCCAGGGCCGCGATGACCGTGGCGGCCAGGTACGACCCCGTTGAGCGATGTCTGGGTGCCACGCTCCTCTCCTCGGCCACCCTATTCCCCAAGTGACGAACATTGCAAACGAACTTTGGCCGTGAAACCGACCGCCCACCGGTCGCCGGGGTTGCCTAGGATCCACGCCGATGCGCATCCTGGCCTTCAGTGATCTGCACCGGGATCTGGACACGGCCGCGCGGCTCGCAGAGGCCTCGGCCGAGGCCGACGTGGTGATCGGCGCGGGCGATTTCGCCTCGCAGCACCGCGGCCTAAAGGAGACGATCCGGGCCCTCGCGGGGATCGAGACGCCGACGGTGCTCGTGCCCGGCAACAACGAGACCGCCGACGCCCTGCGCACCGCGTGCGCCGACTGGGCCGCGGCGACCGTCCTGCACGGGGACGCCACCACGATCGACGGCGTCGAGTTCTTCGGGCTCGGCGGAGGCATCCCGATCACCCCGTGGGACTGGAGCTTCGACCTCGACGAGGAGGCGGCCGCGCGCGAACTCGCAAACTGCCCCGAGGGCGCGGTGCTCGTCGTGCATTCCCCGCCCAAGGGCCACTGCGACGTGGCGGGCGGACGTAGCCTCGGCAGCGAGGCGATCGCGCAGGCGATCGCCGAGCGCAAGCCGCGGCTCGCCGTCTGCGGGCACATCCACGACAGCTGGGGCCAGCGTTCGCGCATCGGCGACACCGAGATCGCGAACCTCGGCCCGCAGGGCACCTTCTTCGAGCTGGAGGCGTAGCGCCCGATGGGCGTCGTCAGCTGGATCCTGCTCGGGCTGTTCGCGGGGACGATCGCCAGGGCGCTGATCCCGGGGCGCACCGAGCCGGGCGGCTGCATCGGCACGACCGCGGTCGGCGTCCTCGGCGCCCTCATCGGCGGCTGGCTCGCCACCCAGCTGGGCATCGGCGACGGCGAGATCGAGGAGTTCTTCGACCTCGGGACCTGGCTGACCGCGATCGGCGGCTCGGTCGTCCTGCTGCTGCTTTTGCGCCTGATCTCGCGCTAGGACCCGCCCGCCGGCACGAGCGAGGCGGATCTTTGGCCCTATGCCGCAAAGATCCGCCCCTCATCCGCGCCGTGGGACATGTGAGGCGGATCTTGGGCCGTACGCCCTGAAGATCCGCCTCGCCCGGGGTTTGGCGCGGCCTACACTCGGCTTCCATGGATCTGGCGCTGCTCGAGGCCAAGCTCGGCGAGCGCGGCGAGCCGGCCTACCGCGCCAAGCAGGTGTGGGAGTGGGCGGCCCGCGGCGCCCGCGGCTACGACGAGATGACGAACATCCCGGCGCGGCTGCGCGAGCAGCTCGCCGAGGAGGTCCCCTACTCCACCCTCGAGCTGCTGCACGAAGCGACCGCGAGCGACGGCACGGTCAAGGCGCTCTTCCGCACGCACGACGGCCGCCCGATCGAGGCGGTGCTGATGCGCTACCGGGACGGGCGGCGCTCGATCTGCGTTTCCTCGCAGTCGGGCTGCCCGCTGACCTGCACGTTCTGCGCGACCGGCCAGATGAAGTTCGGCCGCAACTTGACCGCCGCCGAGATCCTCGACCAGGCCCTGCACTTCCGGCGCATCGAGCCCATCGACCACTGCGTGTTCATGGGCATGGGCGAGCCGATGATGAACCTCGACGCGGTGCTGGCCGCGGTCGAGCGCTTCCCCGACATCGGCATCACCCACCGGCGCACCGCGATCTCGACGGTCGGCTGGATCCCCGGCATCGAGCGGCTCACCGAGACCGACAAACCCATCCGCCTGGCCCTTTCGCTGCACGCGCCCAACGACGAGCTCCGCTCGGAGCTTATGCCGGTCAACGACCGCTACCCGCTCGGCGAGGTGCTGGCCGCCTGCGAGCGCTACTACGCGAAGCGCAAGCGCATGGTCTTCATCGAGTACGTGATGCTCGGCGGCGTCAACGACCGTCCCGGGCACGCCCGCGAGCTCGCCAAGATCCTCGACCCGCGGATCTACAAGGTGAACCTGATCCCGTACAACCCGACGGGCCGCTTCGAGGGCTCCTCCCGCGAGGCGATCGCCGCCTTCCGCGGCGCGCTCGAGCGCGCCGGGCTGCGCGCGACCGTGCGGCTCACCCGCGGCCGCGACATCGAGGCCGCCTGCGGCCAGCTCGCCGCGCGCGAGGCGGCGAAGGTCGCGGGCTGAATAGCCACCGGGGGCCCCGACCGGCGATCGGGGTACATTCGCCACGCATGGCCGATGGGCCTCAACCGAGCCCGCCCGCACGCCGGCCGTCGCTAGCCGCCCGGGTCCTGGGCGGCGGCGCGCGCGGCGCGCAGGCCGTCGCCCACGTGACCGGCGTCGACGACGTGCTCGAGCGCGCCGTCGAGGAGGCGATCGTCCGCGCGCTGGAGAGCGAGGCCGTGGAGCGCGCCATCGTGCGCGTCGCCGAGGGGCCCGCGCTCGAGGAGACCGTGCGGCGCGTGCTCGCGAGCCCGGCCGTCGAGCGGGCGATCATCGAGGCCATCGACAGCCAGCTCGTCGACCGCGTCTGGGACCACATCCTCCAAAGCGACGAGACGCAGAAGCTGATCGAGCGGATCGCCGACGCGCCCGAGGTGCGCCAAGCCGTGGCCGCCCAGGGCATCGGCCTGATCGACGACCTCGGCCGTCAGGTGCGGCGCGTGGCCGGCCACTTCGACAACGCGCTCGAGCGCGTCGCGCGAGGTGTCCTGCGCCGCCCGCAGCGCGCCGAGCCCACCGACCACGCCGGGATCTTCACTCGCGGCCTCGCCTTCGCTATCGACCTGGCGATCCTCAACCTTGCCTTCTGGGGCTTGGCGGGGCTCGCCCACTCCGCAGCCGAGGCGCTCTCGCCCAGGCTCGCGGACCTGATCACGCCCGGGCTCGCGCTCGGCCTCGCGGGATGGATGCTCGCGAGCGCCATCTACTTGCTCTTCTTCTGGACGCTCGCCGGCCAGACGCCCGGGATGCGCCTGCTTGCGATCCGCCTCGACTCGGGCGGCGGGGCGCGCGATCTGCCCTTCCGGCGCGGGCTGCGGCGGCTGTGGTGGATCGTGCTCTCGATCCCGCCCCTCGGCCTGGGCTTCATCGGGATTCTTTTGCGCGACGACCGCCGCGCGCTGCACGACCGCAAGGCGGGCACCGAGGTGATCCCGGACACCTCGAAGCTCACGCTCGACTGGTTCCGAAACGACGAGGAAAAGCCCGATCGCGAGCGGAAAACGCCATCCGGCAGCTAGCATCAACGGGCCTTCCAGCATCGACCAAAGAGGGGAACTCGCCGTGTCTTCAATCCGTCTGCTGTCCGTGCTCGCACTTGCGCTGGCGCTCGCCGCGTTCACCGTCGCCTGCGGCGACGACGAGGATTCGTCCGGCGGCGCCGAGGAGACGACGGCGGCCGTCGGCCCCGAGGAGTGCACGGCCGAGAACCTCGAGACGTTCAAGGAGGGCAAGCTGACCATCGCGACGGACAGTCCGGCTTACCCGCCCTACTTCATCGACGACGACCCGAGCAACGGGCAGGGCTTCGAGAGCGCCGTCGCCTACGCGATCGCCGAGAAGCTGGGGTTCGCCCGCGAGGACGTGGAGTGGACCGTCGTGCCCTTCAACGCGTCCTTCGCCCCCGGCCCCAAGGACTTCGACTTCGACGTGAACCAGATCTCGATCACGCCGAAGCGCGCGCAGCAGGTCGACTTCTCCTCGCCCTACTACGTGGCCAACCAGGCGGTCGTGGCGCTCAAGGGCTCCGAGGCCGCCAACGCGACCTCGCTCGCCGACCTGGCCGACATCAAGTTCGGCGTCCAGATCGGCACGACCAGCCTTGACGCCGTCGAGCAGGTCATCCAGCCCTCGCAGGAGCCGGCCGTCTATGACACGTCGAACGACGTGGTCACCGCCCTCAAGCAGGAGCAGGTCGACGCCGTGGTGGTCGACGTGCCGACGGCCTTCTACCTGACCGCGGTCCAGGTGCCCAAGGGCACGATCGTCGGCCAGTTCTCGGCGCCCGGCGGCGATGAGTGGGGCGCGCTGCTCGAGAAGGACTCGCCGCTCACCGATTGCGTGTCGTGGGCGATCGACGAGCTGCGCGAGTCCGGGGAGCTCGCGGAGATCGAGCGCGAGTGGATCACCGAGAAGGCAAACGCGCCGGTGCTCGAGTAGCGCCGCCGCGCCCCCGCGGCCGTGGCTGACGCCGTCCCCTCGGAGGGGGCGGCGCGCGACCGTCGTGCCGAGCGCGCCGCTGCCCGGCGCGCCCGCTCGCTGCGTGGCGGCGCGATCGCCGCGTTCTCAACCCTCGTCTTCCTCGGCGCCGCCGCCTGGCTGATCTTCACCAGCCCCGGCTGGCCCGTCGTCCGCGACTCATTCTTCGACGCCCAGGTCTTCGAGGAGACCTTCCCGGGGATCGCGGAATCGTTCTGGCTCGACATCCGGGTCTTCCTCGTGGTCGAGGTCGCGGTCCTCATCATCGGCCTCGTCGTCGCCCTGCTGCGCACCGTGCGCGCGCCCGCGCTCTTCCCGCTCAAGCTGCTCGCGACGATCTACACCGACGTCTTCCGCGGGATCCCGACCATCCTGCTCGTCTACTTGATCGGTTTCGGCGTGCCGGCGCTGGCGCTCGGCGAGACCGAGGACGGCTCGCGGCCGCTGGACTGGCTGCCCACCGAGCCGGTCGTGCTCGGCGGGATCGCGCTCGCGCTCTCGTACGGCGCGTACGTAGCCGAGGTCTACCGCGCCGGGCTCAACTCGGTGCACCGGGGCCAGCGCGACGCCGCGCTCGCCCTCGGGCTCACCGAGGCGCAGGCGCTGCGCCACGTCATCGTCCCCCAGGCCGTGCGCCGGGTCGGCCCGCCCCTGCTCAACGACTTCATCGCCCTGCAGAAGGACGTCGCCCTGCTCGCGGTGATCGGCGTCACCGGGACCGCCTTCCGCGAGGCGCAGATCGAGACCGCGAACCTCTTCGACTACACGCCGCTCCTCGGCGCCGCGCTCATGTACCTGCTGGTGACGATCCCGTGTGCGCGCCTGCTCGACCGCTGGGAGCGCGGGAGGGCACGCTCGTGAGCCCCGGCAAGCCTGTCGTCGAGATCCGGGGCGTCACCAAGGCCTTCGGCGAGCTCGAGGTCCTGTGCGGCATCGATCTCGCCGTCCACGAACACGAGGCGGTCGCGCTGATCGGCGCCTCCGGGTCGGGCAAGTCGACGCTTTTGCGCTGCATCGACCTGCTCGAGGAGATCGACGACGGCGACATCTTCCTGGACGGCGAGGTGATCACCGACCCCTCCGTGGACGCGGTGGCGGTGCGCCGCCGCCTCGGCCTCGTTTTCCAGGCCTACAACCTCTTCCCGCACCTGAACGTCCTCGACAACGTGCTCCTCGGCCTGGTTCAGGGGCACGGCATGTCGCGCGCCGAGGCCGAACCGCGGGCCCGCGAGCTGCTCGCCCGCTTCGGCCTGGAGGGCCGCGAGCGCGACAACCCCGACCGCCTCTCCGGCGGCCAGCAGCAGCGCGTCGCGATCGCCCGCGCCTTCGCCACCCGGCCGCGGGCCATGCTGCTCGACGAGGTGACGAGCGCCCTCGACCCCGAGCTCGTCGGCGAGGTGCTGCAGGCGGTGCGCGACCTCAAGGAGGAGGGCGTGACGATGATCCTCGCCACGCACGAGATGAGCTTCGCCCGCGAGGTCGCCGACCGGGTCTGCTTCCTGCACGAGGGGCGGATCATCGAGGAGGGCCCGCCCGAGCGGATCCTGCGCGAGCCCGAGCGCCCCGAGACGCAGAGGTTTTTGCGGCGGCTGCTCGAGGCCGGGCGGGCGTAGCGCGCTCGCATCGGCCATACTCGATCGCGATGCTCGTCGTCATCGCCGGAGGCCACGGCAAGATCGCGATGCGCCTCGCGCCCCTGCTCACAGGCGACGGCCACCGGGTGCGCTCGCTGATCCGCAACCCCGACCACGCAGGCGACGTGGGCGCGACCGGCGCAGAGCCGATCGTCTGCGACCTGGAGAGCGCGGGCGACGACGAGGTCGAGGCGGCGGTGCGCGGCGCCGACGCGATCGTCTTCGCCGCCGGCGCCGGGCCCGGCAGCGGCGCGGCCCGCAAGGAGACCGTCGACTACGGCGGCGCCGTGCGGATGATCGCCGCCGCCAAGGCGACGGGCGTGCGCCGCTACGTGATGATCAGCGCCCAGTCGGCCGACCCGGATCACCCGGGCGACGAGGTCTTCGACGTGTACCTGCGCGCCAAGGGGCGCGCCGACGCCGAGCTGCGGGAGAGCGGCCTCGACTACACGATCGTGCGCCCGGGCCGGCTCACCGACGACCCCGGCACGGGGAGGGTGAGCGTCGCCGAGCGCCTGCCGCGCGGCGAGGTCACGCGCGACGACGTTGCCGCCGTGGTCGCCGCCTGCCTCAACGAGCCCGCGACGATCGGCGCCACCTTCCACCTCCTGGGCGGGGACACTCCGATCGCCGAGGCGCTCGCCGGGCTCGCTGGCTAGGCGGGCGGCTACGCCAGCTCCGGGATATAGCGCTCGACGTGACGCGCGATCGTGCGCTGCACCCAGCGGCGCTCCTCGGGGCTTGCCATCCGGTAGCGGCCGAGCAGGAGCTTCTGGTCCGTGAGCGGCAGCCCCGCGATCTCCCAGTTGACCGCGAGCCGCTCGAACAGCATCTCGTAGCGCCGCTGCCACGCGTCGTCGATCGAGCTCGCGGCGCTCGAGGGCGGCTCGCCGACCTTCGCGATCGTGCCCGGGCTGAGCGTCTGACGCAGCGTGAGCACGTTGCCGTCGGGATCGGTGTAGTCCACCGTCGGGGCGGGCTCGCGCTTGCGCCGCTTCTTTGACCGCTTGGCCATGCGACGAGTCTAGGAACGGATCAGTCGATCAGGCGGCGCTCCATGCGATGCACCGCCAGCCGCCACATCACCGCGGAGAACGCGGCGAGGGCCGCGACCCGGATGAGGTCGACCGCCTCGAAGCCGAACGCGCTGCCGCGGACGAGCTCGACCAGGTGGTGCAGCGGGTTTACCTGCGCGGCGACCCGCAGGCCCTCGGGCAGGCCGTCGATCGGGAAGAACGTGCCGGCGACGAGGAAGAGCGGGGTCACGACCAGCGTGGTCACGTAGTTGAAGTGGTCGATCTTCGAGACGGTCGCCGCCATCGTGATCCCGAACGCCGCGAAGCCGAGCGCGGTGATGAAGCCGAACAGCGGGACGAGCAGCATCGCCGGCTTGGGGTCGAGGCCGAAGAGCAGGGTGACGAGCAGCGGGAAGCAGCCGTAGAAGCCCGCGCGGATCCCGATCCACAGCATCTCGGCGGTGACCAGCTCCTCGACGTCGACCGGGGCGGCCAGGATCGCGTCGTAGGTGCGCTGGAAGCGCTCCTTGACGAAGGTGCCGAACATCGCGGGCAGCGCGCTCGAGAAGATCACCGCGGTCGCGACCATGCCGGTGCCTACGAACTCGACGTACTCGAGCCCGTTCACGCGGTCGACGATCGTCGCCCCCAGCCCCAGCCCGAACGCGAGCAGGTAGACCACCGGCTCGAGCACGCTCGAGAACGTGACCGCCTTCCAGAAGGTGCGGAAGTTCGCGACCTCGCGGCTCATCACGCCGGCGATCGCGGCGCCCTCGAGGCGGCGCGCACCGATCTCGTGCGCGCTCACTCCGCCTCCTCCCCGGTGAGCAGCACGAACACGTCCTCGAGCGAGGCGGCGCGCCGCACGGCGCCCTCGGGTACGACCCCGTCGGCGGCCCGCTCGGCGCCGACGATCGCGACCGCCGGGCCAGCGGGCCGCACGGCAAGCCCCGCCGCCTCTGCCCGCGCGCGGACCTCGGCGAGCTGCGCGGGCGGGCCGTAGACCTCCGCGGTCTCGCGACCAGCGTGCTCGGCGATCAGCTCGCCGGGCTTGCCGCGCGCGATCACGCGCCCGTGCGCCATCACTGCGACCTCGTCCGCCAGACGCTCGGCCTCCTCGATGTAGTGGGTCGACATGAGGATCGTCGAGCCCTCCTCGCGCAGGCCGTCGATCAGCGACCACAGCTCGGCGCGGATCTGCGGGTCGAGGCCGACCGTGGGCTCGTCGAGCAGCACGAGGCGCGGGCGGTGTACAAGGCCCCGCGCCAAGAGCAGTCGCCGGCGCATGCCGCCCGAGAGCTTGTCGACGGCGTCGCGCCGGCGGTCGGCAAGACGCGCGATCTGGAGCGCCCTCTCGACCGCCTCGCGCACGTCCGGGACGCGGTAAAGGCGCGCGAACACGGCGAGGTTGTCCTCGACGGTGACGTCGACGTCGAGGTTGTCCAGCTGCGGGACGACGCCCATCTGCCCGCGCGCGACCTTCGCCTCGCGCGGCAGCTCGTGCCCGAGCACGCGGATCGTCCCCTCGTCGGCGATCGCCTGCCCGGTGAGCAGGCGCATCGTGGTCGACTTGCCCGCGCCGTTCGGACCGAGCAGGCCGAGGCAGATCCCGCTCTGCACCTCGAGGTCGAGGCCGTCAACCGCCGTGATCGCGCCGAAGCGCTTGACGACCCCTTGCAGCTCGATCGCGGGCATGCGGCCGCCTAGCTTACGGCCGCGAATCAGGTGGGCGGCGGCCTCTGCGCGCCGCCGCCCACCGCTCAGCCCTGCATCACTCGAAGGAGCTGGGCACGATCTCGGGCTTGCCGGCCTCGTACAGCCACTGCTGGAAGTACTCCTCCAAGAGCTCCAGGCGCTCGCCCGCGAACCCGCTGATCTCGAGCGCGAGGTCGACGACGTCCTCCGTGCTCACGTTGTCGTAGGCGAACCGGTCGACGAGCTCGCGGGCGAACTCGTAGAACTTCTCGTCGCCGACGATCTGGCGGTACCCCTCGTAGGTCATCGCGCCACGGGTGTAGTTCGGGAAGGCGGCGAAGATCTGCGCTGGGTCGCCGTTGAGCTCGGTCGGGATGGTGTCCCATCTGCTCGGCGACGAGGTGCTCGCGTAGTTCAAGGCGAACGCCTGGGCCGTCGTTTGCCCCCCCGTGAACTCGGCCCACTTCCAGCCGATCCACTGCGCCCAGCCCTCCTGGAACCACATGTCGTTCCAGCTTTCGAGCGTCACCGCGTTGCCGAACCACTGGTGGCCCAGCTCATGCACCTGCGTCCCTTGGGATACGGAGAGCGTGGCGTAGTGCGGCTTCGTCTGCACCTCTAGGGCGTATCCCACTCCGGTGGTCCTGTCGACGACCGCCCCGGCCGAGTCGAACGGGTAGGGCCCGAACATCTCGACCAGGAAGTTGACCATCGACTCCGTCCTGTCGAGCGCCGTCGTGAGCTGGTCGAGCTGGGTCTGGGTGGCCCCCACGTCGATGCCCTCGAGCAGGGGCAGCTCGCGCCCGGTGCCCGCCTCGGTCATCGTGCGCTCGATGAAATGGAAATCACCGTTGGTCGCGGTGGTCAGGTAGGTAGCGGTCGGCTGGTCCTCCTCCCACTCCCAGGTGATCGTCCCATCCCCGTTGGGCTCGCTGGAGACGAGCTCACCGACGCCGAAGGCCACCTTGCCCTCCGGCACCGCGATGCGCGTGGTGAACGTCGCCTTGTCGGTCGGGTGGTTGTTGTTCGGGAACCAGCTTTGGGCACCGATCGGCTGGTTGACCACGAACGCGCCGTCGCACGCGCCCGCGGAGCAGGCGCGGATCCAGCCCTCGCTGGAGCCGTCGGGGTCGATGATCGGGTCCGGAACCCCCTCGTACTCGACGCGCACCTGGAACTCCCGGCCGTTTCGGATGGCCCTGGCTGGCTTCACGACCAGCTTCCTGGGCTGAGTCCCGCTGCCCACCGGCGGCTCCGCGACGATTTGCTCGAACTCGGCCCGCTTGCCGTTCACGGTCACCTCGGTCACCTCGAGGTTCTGGAAGTCGAGCGAGAACTCGGAAAGGTCCTGTGTCGCCCGCGCCCGGATCGTGGTTGAGGTTCCCGGCTCGAACCGGTTGTCGTCCGGGTCGTACTGCAGGTCGATCGTGTAGTGCAGCGCGTCGTAGCCACCGTTGCCGACCTGCGGGAACAGCTCGTCGCCCAGGCTGCGGCTGCCCGGGGTGAAATCCACGGCGGTGATCTCGATCGCCTGCCCGCTGCTCTTGCAGGCCCGCCTGCCTTGAGTACCGCCCCTGCGGACGCAGGCCACCAGGTAATAGGTCCCCGGCTCAAGCGACGTGGGCACGTCCGCGTCGATCCTGAAGCGGCGCTGCTTACCGCCGCGCACGGTCGCCGTGAACGTCCGGTCCAGGCGAGCCGGGGCTTCCATGGCCGCCGGGGGAACGGCCTCCGGGGCGCTGCTGAGGGTGGCGTTCACCTGTGCCGCCCGCGCGCGCTTGCCGCGATTGGCGACCTTCCCCTTGACGGTGATGGCATCGCCCTGAGCGAGGGTCGGCGGGGGACTCTCGAGCTGGGCCACGCGCATCGTCGGGTGGACCCTCGCCGCGTTCGCCGCCGTCGGGCCGATCAACGCCAGCGCCGCCAGCGCGAGGCCCACCGGGGCGAGGCGCCGCCCAGCGAAACCACCACCATCCATGTCTATCCCTCCCTGAGTAGTTCCCGTCCGTGGGGACGCCCCGTTGCGGAGCGGGGGCCATCCTACAGCGAGGGACCGCGCGGCCAGCGCAGCTCAGCGCAGCTTCAGCCGGATGACGTACCCATGGCCAGATCGCGCGCGCCGCGGCGAATGGGCTCCGCCGCGGGGCGCGCGATCTCCCGGCTCGCCAACTACGGCGTTGGCACTAGGTGAAATCGTCCGGCAGGATCGTGGGCTTCTCGCCCTCGTACAGCCACTGCTGGAAGTACTCCTCCAAGAGCTCGAGGCGCTCGCCTTCGAGCCCGCTCATCTCGAGCGCGAGGTCGACGACGTCCTCGGTGCTCACGTTCCCGTACGCGAACCGCTCCTGCAGCTCGCGCGCGAAGTCGAAGAACCGCGGGTTGCCGACGATCTGCCGGTAGCCCTCATACGTCATCGCCCCGCGCACGTACGTCGGGAAGTTCGAGAACAGGTCCGCCGGGTCGTTGTTCAGCTCGGTCGGGATCGTGTTCCACTTCGTGTCCGGCCCGGACGCGTAGTTGTTCGCGAACTGCTGCGCCGGCGTGGTCGTCGAGGTGCCGTCGTGGTACTGCCACGCCCACGTCGACCACTGCGCGAAGCCCTCCTGGAACCAGATGTCGTTCCAGTTCTTGAGGGTCACGGAGTTGCCGAACCACTGGTGGGAGATCTCGTGGAGCAGCGTCCCCTGGCTCACGCTCGGGGCGCCGGTCGAGAAGCTCCCGGCGTAATGCGGCTTGGTCTGCACCTCAAGGGCGTAGCCGACCCCGGACGCCGCGTCCGCCACGGCGCCGCCCGAGTCGAACGGGTACGGCCCGTACCGGTCGGCCAGCCAGTTGGTCATCTCCTCCGTCCTGGCGAGCGCGGCATTGATGTTCTCGGCTTGCATCGTGGTCGCCGCCGCGTCGATGCCCTCGTACTGGGGCAGCTCGCGCCCGGTGAGCGTCTCCGTGATCGACCGCTCGGTGTACGTGAAGTCACCGGTCGTCGCGGTGGTCAGGTACGTCGCTGTCGGGTCGTCCTCGGACCACTTCCACGTCACCGTCCCGTCGCCGTTCGGGTCGTTGGAGACGAGCTCGCCCACGCCGAACGCCACCTTGCCCTCCGGCACGGTGATGTGCGTGTCGAACGTGGCCTTGTCGGTCGGGAAGTTGTTGCTGGGGAACCAGCCCTGCGCCCCGATCGGCTCGTTGACCACGAACGCTCCGTCGCAGACAAGTGGGCCGGTGGCCGTGAACCCCTCGCGGTAGCAGGCCGGGATCCAGCCCTCCGAGGAGCCGTCCGGGTCGATGAAGTGGACCGGCTCGCCCTCGTATTCGACCCGCACCAGGAACTCCTCGCCGTCGGGGATTCCCTCGGGCGGGGTGACGACCAGCTTCATGGGCTGTGTCCCACCACCCGGCAGGGGCGGCTCGGCGAGCACCTGCTCGAACGCGGCGGGCTGGCCGTCGACCGTGACCTCGGTGACCTCGAGGTCCTGGAAGTCGAGCGAGAACTCGGAGAGGTTCTGCGTAGCGCGCGCCTGGATCGTCGTCGCGGTCCCGGGATTGAAGACGTTGTTGACGGGGTCGTAGTCGAGCTCGATCGTGTAATGCAGGGCGTCGTAGCCGCCGTTGCCGATCTGCGGGAACAGCTCGTCGCCCAGGCTGCGGCTGCCGGGGGTGAACTCAGCGTCGACCACCTCGACCGGCCGCTTGTGGCTCTTGCAGTTCGAGCGCCAACCGCCGCCGCGCTTGGCCTTGCCCTTCTTGCCGCGCGCCTTGCCCTTGCCGTGCGCCTCGCTCACGCAGGCGGAGAGGTAGTAGCGGCCCGGCTTCACCCAGCCCGGAACCGTGCCGTCGATCGCGAAGTCCCGTGTCTGCCGGGGCGGCACGCTGAGCATCGTGCTGCCGAGCGGCACCGAGCCGCGCTTGGCGGCCGGGGTCCTGCCGAGCGTCGCGCGGACCTTGGCGGTGGCGCCGCTCTTGCCCCGGTTGACGACGGCGCCGGTGACGGTGATCTCGTCGCCCGGACCGACGGGCGCGGGAGGCTTGTCGAGGTCGGCGACGTGCAGGTTCGCGTGGCCTCCCTTCGCGTTCGCCGTGGCCGACCCGATCAGCGCGAACGCCGCGAATGCGAGCGCCGCCGCGACTAACCGCCCAACGAAACCACCACCTGTCATCTCCTAGCCCTCTCTTTCTTCCCCCCCTTGGTCGAAGCTCCTGCCTTTGGCGAGGGCATCGTCGCAGAGCGCGGGCTGCAAATCCAGCGCGGCGCGGGTCAATTCCTTCACCAACGCCGGCGGCCCGGAAACTGCGCTTGACATATTCCCATATGGGTATATATTGATCCCACTGATGGCGAGAGCAGCGACGACAGCCGACGTCTTCAACGCGGTCGCGGAGCCGCGGCGCCGGGAGATCCTGGATCTGGTCGCCACCGACGAGCTCTCGGTTTCCGAGCTCGTCCAACGGCTGGGCATCCCCCAGCCCCAGGTCTCAAAGCACCTGCGCGTACTGCGCGAGGTGGGCGCCGTGCACGTCCGCAGCGACGGGCGGCAGCGGCTCTACCGCGCCAACCCCGAGGCGCTCCGGCCGATCCACGAGTGGATCAGCGGATACGTCGCGGCGTTGGAGGAGCGCTTCGGCGAGCTCGACGCGGTGCTCTCGGAACTCAAACGAGAGGAGCAAGGAGATGACGGCCAAGACGCATAGCGGCAAGGCGAGAGTGAGCCTGCCGGGTCCGACGCAGATCCTGATCGAGCGGGAGTTCGACGCGCCCCCGGAGCTGGTCTTCCGGGCGTACACGACCCCCGAGCTGGTCAAGCGCTGGTGGGGCGGAAAGCGCGGCACCGTGACCAGCGCTGAGATCGACCTGCGCGAGGGCGGCAGGTGGCGATTCGTGATGATCGCGAACGACGGCCAGGAGGTCGCCTTCCACGGGACCTATCGCGAGATCGTCGAGGGCGAGCGCCTGGTCTCGACCGAGGTCTACGAGATGCCCGGCGCGGTGGGCCCGGACGACGACGAGCCCGCGACGCTCAATACGGCCACCTTCGCCCGCGACGGTGAGCGCACCAAGCTCTCCGTCCTCGTCGAGTGCCCCGACCAGTCGGTGCGCGACGCGATCATCGACTCGGGCATGGAGGGGGGCATGCAGGAGAGCATGGACGCGCTCGAGGAGGCCGCGGGATCGCTGCGATGAGTTTCTGAGGGCCCGCCGGTCGAAGCAGCGAAGCAACGAAGCGCGTGAGCCCGCGGCCGGCGGGCCCAAAGGAAAGGAGAACCGAGATGCGAATGGTCTTCCCGAACCTTCCTGTCAAGGATCTTCAGCGCAGCCGCGACTTCTTCACCGCGCTCGGCTTCGAGTTCAACGAGCAGTTCTCCGACGAGAACGCGGCCTGCCTCGTGCTCACCGACAACGTCTTCGTGATGCTGCTCACCGAGCAGCGCTTCCGCGACTTCATCAAGGGCGAGGTCGCCGACGCCCACGCGACCACCGAGGTCACCCTCGGCATCTCGGCGGAGAGCCGGCAGGAGGTCGACGAGCTCTACGACAAGGCGCTCGCGGCGGGCGGCAGCGAGTGGACGCCCACCCTCGAGGAGGGCCCGATGTACCAGCGCAGCTTCCAGGACCCCGACGGGCACGTCTGGGAGGTCATCCACATGGACTTGGGCTAGAGCGCCTCGGGACCGGAAGCGAGGCGGCCCCGGCGCTCCCGCGAGCGCCGGGGCCGTTCGCGTTCGAAGGGCCTGGCCGGGATCAGCGCACGTTCTGCGCGCAGACGATGCCGAGGATGGCTGCGGCCGGGTTCGGCTCCCCCTCGATGCCGCCGAACTTCGTGATGCCGACGAACCAGCTCCGGGCGCTCATCGGCAGCGACGAGGTGAGCGCCACATCGGTCGCCTCGGAGCCGAAGTAGCCGCCCAGCACCTTGTGCTTCTTCGGGCAGCGGAGCTCGTCGCCCACGGCGTCCCCGTTGCCGATGTTGAACTCCTGGGTCTCGAAGTACTTGATGCGGACCCGCTTCTTCTTGGCGCGGGCCGCAGCCGCGCGCGCCACAGGCGCACCGGTGCTGGGGACCGAGACCGGCCTCAGCGTCGTGTCGACGCGCTCGTGTGAAACCTGGATCCGCGAGGAAGATGCCTCGTCGGGCGTGCCCGTGGCTACCCCCGTCGCGAGCACGATCCCGGCGCCCACTGCGGCCGTCGCCACGAGGGCGGCAAGAACTCTCCTGAGCATTGACCTCTCCTTCGATTCGGGACTTGCGGAGGCGCCGATCCTAAGCCGCGCGGGGCGACTCGGCTAGGCCGGCGCCGAACGCGAGCGAGCCCCGGCGGCTTGCGCGCGCCGGGGCTCGCCCCCTCGTCGTCGGATTCCGCTCAGCGGCGTTTGACCTTCAAGCGCAGCGTGGCCCGGTCGGTGCCGGCCTCCGGCGCGCTTGCGGTGAGCGTCACCTTCACTGCCTTGCCGCGGGCGCTCTTCCTGAGCGCCAGCGTGAACTGCTTGCTCACCGATTCGCCGGCGACGATCGCGTCGCGGGTCGCGCAGGCGGCGCCCACGACGCGCGCCTTGCCCTTCGGGACCTTGACGCACAGGGACACGTCGCCGCTCGGCACGAGCACGGCGGCGTCCGGCGCCCGGTCCGCGTTGGTCGCCGTAAGCGTCACGCGCACGCGCTTCGCCTTCACCGGTAGCTTGGCCTTCGGCGCGCTGGCCTTGGCCTCGAGCGCCGGCTCGCTCAGCGACTGCACGAGCAGGTCGCCCGGGTGGCAGTGGTGTGGCGAGAAGAACTCGCTGAGCGGCACGCACCGCCACATGCTCGGGTTCGTCCAGCTCGGCGCCTTGCGCACGTCCATGGCCTGCTCGATCGCGTAGCCGGCGGCGAGCAGACCGGCCTCGTCGAAGGCCGCGCCGATCAGGCTCACCCCGATCGGGTTGCGGCCCGTGGAACCCGTGCCGTAGCCGGCCGGGATCGTGAGCACCGGGTAGCCGGCGCGATCGGCGATCCCGATGAGCGGGTCGTCGCTCGGGACGACGATCACATCGAGATCGTCGCTGGGATCGCCGGGCGTGCCGTTGGCGAGCAGGTCGTCGATGAACTGCTGGCTCCACTCCAGGCCCGCGATGCGGTCGCTCTGGTACGCGGCGTTCTGCGACGGATCTCCGAGGTCCACCGCCTCGGCGGCGACGAGCCTGTCCTGCCCGTACTTGAGCCCCTCGACCTCGTGGGCCGAGTTGTAGGCGATGATCTCGGCCAGCGAGTCGGCGTTGCCGCCCGGCGTCTCCGCGAGGTAGGCGTTCAGATCGCGCTCGAACTCGCGGGCGACTATGTCGGGGGGCTGCGGGTCGCTCGGCTCGGTGTCGACCACCTCCGAGGTGGCGCCGAGCTCGTCGATGGTCTCGACGACGTCGGCGTAGGGCTGACCGCCCTCATCGACCACCCCGACGCGCGCGCCGTTCAGCGCGTTGTCGTTGAGCGCCGCCAGATAGTCGGGAACCGGCGGCGTCCCGAGCGTGGCCGGGTCGTCGGGATCCGGCCCGGCGATCGCCTGGAGCTGCGCGGCCACGTCCCAGACCGTCTGGGCGATCGGTCCCGGCGAGTCCTGGGTCTTGGCCACGGGCAGCACGCCGTCGCGGCTTACCCGGCCAACGGTGGGCTTGAGCCCGACAACGCCGTTGACCGCGGCGGGACCGATGAGCTCGGCGGTCTGCGGCGAGGTCTCCATGCCCACCGTCATCGCCGCCATGCCGGAGGCGGTCGCGGCAGCCGCGCCCGCCGACGAGCCGCCGGGCGGGTCGTCCGTATCCGACGGCATGAGTACCTGGCCGCCGAGGGAGGAGTAGCCGTCCGGCATGTTCGAGCTGAACAGCCCGTTCAGCTCCGACGTGTTGGCCTTGCCGAGGATGATCGCCCCCGCGTCCTTCAGCCGGGCCGCGATCTCGGAGTCGTCCTCGGGGGCCTGCCCCTGCAGGGCGATCGAGCCGCCCGTGGTCGGCAGGCCCTCCGCGTCAATCGAGTCGTCGAGCAGCACGGGGATCCCGTGCAGCGGGCCGCGCGGGCCGCTCTCCGCCCGCTCCTCGTCGAGCGCGCGGGCCTCCTCGATGGCGTCCGTGTTGATCTCCCGGACCGCCTGGATGGCCGGGCCCTCGGCGTTCGCCACCGCGATCCTGGCGAGGTACGCCTTGACGAGCTCCTCCGAGGTGAGCCGCCCGGCCTTCAGCATCCCGCGCAGCTCCTTGACCGAGGTGGTCTCGAGCGGGAAGTCGAGCTCGGGCACCTCGCCGATGAGCTCGATGATCTCGTCGTAGGTGGGGTTGCAGTCGCCTCGTTCCGCGTACGGCGCGGCGGGCTCGAGGTCGGCGCAGCGGTACATGCTCGGGTTGAGCTCGAGCGGGGAGACGCGCTTCTGGGTGCCCTGCTCGAGTACGTAGGCGATGCCGAGCAGGTCGCGCTCGCTGTAGGCGCCGCCGTTGATCGTGACGCTGATCGCGCGGCGCTGGGTCTCGCTGTACCCCATCGGGACCGTGATCGCCGGGTAGCCGGCGAGCGGGCCCTGGCTCACGCTGCCCAGGATCGCGATGAAGTCATCGCTCGGGTCCGCGGGCGTGTCGTTCTGCAGCATCCGCTCGATGCTGGTCTGCGCCATCTGCTTGCGGACGGGCAGGATCGAGCTGAACTGCTCGTACCAGGGCGTGTTCCAGCCCCACTCCACGCGCGCGGCGTTGACGTGGCTGTTGTGCCCGAACTTGAGCGCCTCGTGCTCGTTGGCGCGGTTGTCGGCGATCTCTTCCTCGAGCGAGCGGATCGGGGCGTTCGGGCCGAGCCGCTCGTAGTACATGTCGATCGCCATGTGCTGCTCGCCGCCGCCCGCGAGGGACGGGAGCGGGCCGGCCTCGATCACCGGGCGGGGGACCATGATCGCGCCCGCGTCCTCGAGCACCTCGACCGCCTCGAGGATCTCCGGCGAGCTGCCGTTGTAGCCGATGCGCTTGCCCTGTACGAAGTCCGGATCGAGCGCCGAGAGGTAGTCCGGCAGCTCGTCGGGCGGCGGCGGCACTACGTCCTCCGGGTCGATCCCGGGACCCCAGTAGCGCTTGTAGTAGGCGTCGTTGACGGGGTCCGTGCCGGCGATCGCTGTCAGCGTCAGCGCCGCGTTGGTCACGGTGCGGTCCATCGGCCCCGCCGTGTCCTGGGAGAGGCGGATCGGGGCGATGCCGTAGCCGGGCACGAGCCCGACCGTGGGCCGCAGCCCGACGAGCCCCTGCGCGCGCGACGGGCTGATGATCGAGCCCGAGGTCTCGGTCCCGACCGTGAGCATGGAGAGCGCCGCGGCGCCGGCGGTGCCCGTGCCCGACGAGGAGCCGCTCGGGTTCTGATCGGCGTCGAGTGCGTTCAGGACCTGCCCGGTCAGGTTCGCGAACCCCGACGGCTGGTTGCCGAAGCTGTTGGCGTACTCGGAAAGCCCGACCTTGCCGAGGATGACCACGCCCGCCTCACGCAGCTTCTTGGCCACCCCCGAGTCGGTCTCGGGGAACGAGTTGCGCAGCGAGTAGTTGCCCGCCGACGTGTACATCCCCTCCACGTCGATCAGGTCCTTGAGCAGGACCGGCAGGCCATGCGCCGGGCTCAAGACCGTGCCCTCCGCGCGGAGGCGATCCATGCGCGCCGCCTCCTTGAGCGCGTTCTTGTTGAGCTGCGTGACCGCGTTCAGGCCCGGACCGCTCTTGTTGAGCGCCTCGATGCGCTCGATGTAGGCCTTGGTGAGCTCGACCGAGGTCAGCTCACCCGCCTCCATCATCTCCACGGCCTCGAGGCCGCCGAGGTTGTCAAGGTCGAGGGACTGGGCCGACGCGCGCGGCGCCCAGAGCGCGAGCAGCGCCAGCAGGCCGGCGGCGAGGGCCGCGAGCCCCCGGGGCAACGCGGCCAGCGTCCGTGCGATCAAGGGATAGGTGCTCCTTTTCTCGGGCGGGTCTCCTACGCTGCGGCAAGCTATGTGCGCACGCAAGCAATCGCTATGTGCGCGCGGTCCAGATCGAACGCGCTCCGTTGCGCCGCGCGGTCGAGGCCGCCCGCGAGCGCAACGTTCGGCCCTGGTCGTCGAATCTCGACATGCGGCTGGTCACACGGCGCGTGTCTTCGTGCGCCTTCGTCCCCGCGGGATGTGCGCCGACGGCCCGCGGTTCGCGAACTCGCGTTTGTGTTGGATCAGCCATCACAACCACGAGGTCGTGAAGACGTCCCGCGCCGCCGGCAACCGACGAGGGACCGCCACAACGACTTCGACGTTCCGTGGGATCAACCGTCGAAACGTCGATCTCGCGAGCGCGACCTCCGCGAGTGCGACCTAGTGTGGGATCGACCGTCGGAAGGTCGAAGTCGCGGAGGAAAGTGGAGGCGGCCGGCACTGCCCCGGCGTCCGCGGATGCAGTCCCGATGTCTCTACGAGCGTACCCGCGGAGTCTGATCTCGGCGTCCGGGTCGGTCATGCCGCGGGACACGTCCCCGGCGCCACACCCTCCTGAAAGGCGTCCCCCTCAGATCGAGGGTCCTATCCGAGGGGCGAGCCCGCATTTCTGAAGCCGGCTGACCGGACGCGGGCTATCCGGGCCGACTCCCTCGCACTACTTGTTAGGCGGCGAGGGCGAACTCATGAGAGTCCGCACTTATTGGTTTTCCGGGG
>DATCLC010000097.1:0-2367 GCA_036564135.1 Solirubrobacterales bacterium | reverse complement strand
AGATCCTCGCCATGGGCTACGCGCTCGAGCAGCAGGCGCAGGGCCAGCAGCACACCGCCTACGCCCCGCCGCTCGAGTACGACCCGCAGCTCGACCCCTCGCCGATCGAGGTCGAGGTGCCGAGCGACCCGGTCACCGAGCCGCTCTACGTCGAGGTCGCCGCGCAGGCGAAGCTCAAGGGCGGCAAGGCGATCGTGCGCTTCGCCAACAAGGGCACCACGCGCGTGGTCGGCAAGCTCACCCTCCGCGCGAAGGTGAAGGGCAAGCGCCGCGCGCTGGGCAGCGCGAAGATCGACGTCGGCCCGCGCAAGACCGTCCAAGTGCGGATCGCGCTCAAGCCGGCGGTGCGCAAGGCGCTGCGCAAGCGCAAGAAGATCGCGGTCACCGCGGTCTACGACCTGCGCAGCCCGAAGACCGGCGCGCGCATCAAGGGCACGCCGCGGGCGGCGTTCGGAGCGGACGCCGAGCGGTTGCGGCGGATGCCCGGCTAAGCCGGAAGGGAGCCGAAGCGGGCGGGCGGCGGACCCGCGGCACCGCCGCCCGCACGCATAGGCTGTGCGCATGGCTGACCTCAAGCAGGCCGTCGCGCTGGTTACGGACCCCGCCAACCTCTCGGAGATCAAGCACCCGGGCTCCGAGCGGCGCTTCGCCGTGAACCAGAAGAAGGTGATCCGCCGCCTGCGCGAGGCAGGCGCCGGCAAGGCCGAGGCGCGCGAGCTCGCGATCCAGGCCGTCTTCGAGGCGGGCGGCGGCGCCGAGCAGCGGCCCGGGCGCGGCGCCGAGGTGCTCGAGGAGTGGTGGGTGCCCGTGAGCGCGGTGCGGTTTGAGGGCTGAAAGCGCGGGCGGGGTCAGCGGACCGTCACGGCCTGCCGCGCACGCCGCCGGCGCGCCCGGGCAGCCTCGCGGCGACGCCCACCTGCACGACCTTGCCGCGGCGCACGATGAAGATGCCGCGGCCGCCCGCCGCGCGGGTCGTGACCCAGACGTTCCCGCCGCCCCGCCTCGCGATCCCGCGCAGGCGGCGCGCACTCATCCCCGGCCGCACACCCGCGAGCATGTGCCAGCGCGCGTTGCTCAGCACGAGACCCACGCGGCCCCTGGGCGTGAGGTAGGCGCGCACGTCTCCCCCGCCATCGACGCACCAGCGCCACACGTCGGTGCGCTTCTCGGGCTGGCCGACGCGCCGAAGCAGCTTGCGCGCGCCGACGGCGACCGGGACGCCCGCGACGCCCTTCGCCGTCACCTGCGCGAGCGGCCTGCGGCAGCCCGGCCCGGGCACGCCCACGGCGCGCTCCCAGGCCTGTAGATAGGCCTCGGGCCCGCGCAGCATGTCGCGGATGATCGGCTTGCCCGCGATCATCCGCAGATCCTCGACCCAGTCCGGGTAGAGGCCGTAGTGGGCGACGCCGTCGGCGTTGATGTCCCAGGTGCGCTCGCCCGAGCGCGGCTTCTCGAGCACGACGCCGTCGAACGAGGTGAACGGGTACTGGACCGGGTTCGGCCCGTTGCGCGGCTCGCCCTGCTTGGCGAGGCCCTGCATGTCGGATCCGTAGCCGATCCCGAACAGGTAGCGCTTGGAGCGCACGCCGCGGTTGAAGTGCCAGCGCTCGACGAAGCCCGCGGAGTCCCCGGCCATCGGCGTGACGACGCCGCCCGCGCGCAGCACGCGCGCGTAGGTGCGGTCATCGGCCCACGAGTGGCTCGAGACGACGCCCGAGTAGCCCTTGGACTCGACCAGCGTCATCGCCTGGGCGCGGGCCTTGGCGCTCAGATGGTCGGGGTCGACCATCATCCCCCGCTTCATCATCTGGCGGATCAGGAACGCACCCAGGTCCGAGAGCCCGCGCTGGTTGCAGTGCGGCCCAGGCCCGTAGACCGGGAGCGTCCCCGGCTCGAGCAGCGGCAGGAAGGCGAGGCCGATGTCGGTCTGGGTGATCTGCTCGCGATCGTGCTGGTGGCCGTCGCAGGTGTCCATCGCCCAGAAGCGGCCGGTGTCGAGGAAGTTCGCCGTGTTCACGATCGGCCCGAGGATCTCGCCGTCGCCCGCGACGCCGCCGAAGGCGTTGTCGAACTTGTTGATGAGCTCCATCTGGCGCACGCCGAGCTCGTACGCCTCGGCCAGCCGCTCTTCGATCTGCGCCTTCGTGCAGAGCGGGCGGTCGTTGCGAAGGCCGCAGTCGAAGAGCTTCGACGTCTCGATCCCGATGACGACGGCGAGCTTGCCCCGGTTGATCACGCGCCGCGCCTGGAAGGGGTTCTTGACGATCCGGAACCAGCCCTTGCCGGGGCCGCCCTCCTGGGCGTCGATGTAGCGCTCGAGCTCGTACAGGTTGCGGATCTCGCGCCGCACCGAGTCCATCTCGTTGC
>DATCLC010000096.1:0-60054 GCA_036564135.1 Solirubrobacterales bacterium | reverse complement strand
GGGGCCGCTCCCCACCTCCTCGAAGCGCCCTGAGCGCGCGATGCCCTCGGCGAGGAACCGCGCGTTGCGGTCCATCGCCTGGATGATCTCCCGGTAACCCTGCCGCCCGAAGCGGCAGAAGTTGTAGTACTGGGCGAGCACCATCGCCGAGCCCGTCGAGAAGTTGAGCGTGAAGGTGGCGTCGGTGCGGCCGAGGTAGTTCTCGTAGAAGACGAGTTCCTCGGGTAGGTCCCCCGGCTCGCGGAAGATGAGCCAGCCGATACCCGGGTAGACGAGCCCGAACTTGTGGCCGGAGACGTTGATCGAGCGGACCGTCTCGAGCCGGAAGTCCCAGCGCTCCTCGGGGTGCAGGAACGGCCACACGAACCCGCCGCTCGCCGCGTCCACGTGGATTGGCACCTCCAGCCCGCGCTCGTCGCGGAGGCGGCGCAGCATCGCGTCCATCCCCGCGATGTCGTCGGCCTGGCCGGTGAACGTCGTGCCGAGCACGCAGACCACCCCGATCGTGCGCTCGTCGATCAGCGGCTCGACGTCGTCGGGGCCGAACGTGTACTGGCCCTCGCGCATCGGGACCGTGCGCGGCTCGATGTCGAAGTACCGGCAGAGCTTGTCCCACACGACGTGCACATCGCGCCCGTAGATCAAGTTCGGGCGCTCGGCGTCCTCCCCCGCACCCTCCCGCCGCTTGCGCCACCGCCACTTGGCCGCGAGCCCGCCGAGCATGACGGCCTCCGACGAGCCCTGGCAGCGTGCCCCGCGCACCTCGCCGGGCGCGTGGAAGAGGTCGCCGAGCATGCGGATGCAGCGCTGCTCGATATCCGCGGTGCGCGGGTACTCCGCGTGGTCGATGAAGTTGCGGTGCAGGTTGTCGGCGACCAGCCGGCGCGCCTCCGGCTCCATCCACGTTGTGACGAAGGTCGCCAGGTTCCGCGCCGGGTCGCCGTCGAGCGCGAGCTCCTCGTCGATCAGCTCGTAGGCGTCGCCCGCGCTCATCCCCTCCTCGGGAAAGCGCGCGCCGGGGACGCCCTCGACGAAAAACCTGCCGCCGTAGCGAGCGGGGTGCTCGCCCATCGCCTCCACCCCCCGAACCTAACCGATCTGGGGGCGCGCGTTTGGGCCGATTTTCGCGTTTGCGCCCTAGGCGGCGGGCTTCACGTGCTCGCGCATCCGCTCGACCGCCTCGGTGATCCGCTCGTCCGGGGTGGTCAGCGAGATGCGGAAGAAGCCCTCGCCCGACGGCCCGTACATCGAGCCGGGCGAGATCACGACCGCGGCCTCCTCGAGCACCTGCTCCACGAAGCTCGTCGAGGTGTGGCCCTCGGGCACCGGGGCCCAGACGTAGATCGTCCCCTTCGGCGGCTCGACCTCGATGCCGATGTCGCACAGCGCCGAGACGACCAGGTCGCGCCGACGCTGGTAGATCGCGTTCATCTCGTCGATCGCGTCGCGCGGCGCGTCCAGCGCGGCCACGGCGGCGAGCTGAATCGCCTCGAACAGGCCCGAGTCGACGTTGGTCTTCAGGCGCCAGTAAGTCTTGATCGCGTCAGCGTTGCCGAGGATCGCCGCGCAGCGCCAGCCGGTCATGTTGAAGCCCTTGGACAGGGAGAAGACCTCGACGCCCACCTCCTTGGCGCCCGGGGTGGCGAGGAAGCTCGGCGCGACGTAGCCGTCGTAGGTGGTCTCCGAGTACGCGTTGTCGTGCACGACGAGGATCTCGTGCTCGCGCGCGAGCTCCACGACGCGCTCGAAGAAGCCGTCGGGCACGACCGCGCCGGTCGGGTTGTTCGGGTAGTTCAGGAAGAGCAGCCGGGCCTTGCGCAGCGCCTCCGGCTCGATCGCGTCGAGGTCGGGCACGAACCCGAGCTCGGGCACCAGCGGCAGCACGACCGGCTCGGCGCCCGCGAGGATCGGCCCGCCCGTGTAGACCGGATAGCCGGGGTCGGCGGCGAGCGCCACGTCGCCCGGGTCGAGGAAGGCGAAGCAGAGGTTGTAGATGCACTCCTTGGCGCCGATCGCCGGGATGACCTCGTTCTCCGGGTCGATCTCGACCCCGAAGCGCCGCCGGTAGAAGCGCGCGAAGGCCTCGCGGAACTCGTCGCGCCCGCGGTTCGACGGGTACTGGTGCGTCCCCGGGTCCGCCACCGCCTTCTGCATCGCCTCGACGATGTGCGGGTAGGTCGGCATGTCCGGGTCGCCGATGCCGAGCGAGATGACGTCGATTCCCTGGGCCTTCTTGTCGGCGATCCGCCGTTCGAGCTCGGCGAACATGTACGGCGGCATCGCCTCGAGGCGCTTGGATGGATCAGTCAGAGCCATGCGGGCGGGGAATCTAACAACCCTCTACGCGTCGGCCAGCGCCTGAACGAACCCCTCGTCGAGCTCGCCTCGGTAGACGCGGCTCGCCGTGCCGGTGAGCGTCACATCGAGCTCGGGCGTGATGTCGACCACCAGTTCGCCGCCGTCCAGCTTCACCGTGATCGGGCTCTCCGAGCCCCGCAGGTACGCGGCGACGGCGGCGCCGCTCGCGCCCGTGCCCGAGGAGAGCGTCTCCCCCACCCCGCGCTCGAAGATCCGCGCGCGCACCGTCGAGCCGTCGATCCGGATGAACGAGACGTTCGTGCGGTTCGGGAAGAGCTCGGTGTTGCCCTCGATCTCGGGCCCGAGCGCGCCCAGGTCGAGGTCCTCGACCTCGTCGCCCACGTCGATCGCGCACTGCGGGTTGCCGACGTTCACGTGCTGGAAGCGCCACTCGCGCCCGCCCGCGAACAGCGTGCCCGTCCCGTCGGGCGGCCCGCTCGGGTAGTCGGGCGACGCCGTGCGCGCCCGGCCGATCGCCATCGACACCGTGCCCGGCGCGGTGATCGTCGGCGTCACCGGCCCGGCCTTGGTGATCACCGAGAACGTGTCGGCGTCCGTCCAGCTGGCGGCGCGCAGGTACAGCACCGCCTCGCGCGCGCCGTTTCCGGACAGCTCGGCCTCCGAGCCGTCGGGGTTGAAGATGCGCAGCTCGGCGACGTACTCGTCCGAGGGCGGGTCGCTCAGCAGCAGGATGCCGTCGGAGCCGACCCCGAAGTGCGGCTCGCAGATGCGGCGGATCCGCTCCGGGGTGAGCTCCCAGGGGAGCTCACGCGCCTCGATGACGATGTAGTCGTTGCCGAGCGCCTGCCACTTCTCGAATCGCATCGGCCGGGGAGCCTAGCTATCCGGCCCGCGGTCGAGGCGCGCGAGGATCTCACGAGCGACCCAGGCGTCGTCGCGCCCGGTCCGGTCGACCAGCTCCACGTGCGGCATCTTGCGCATCCAGGTGAGCTGGCGCCGCGCGAAGGCGCGCTGCGCGGAGCGCATCGCCTCCACATCGCCGCGCAAAAGCTCCTCGAAGCCGATCGCGGCGCGCGCGGTGCGCGAGGCGCCCGCCGCGTCCGCTCGCTTCACCTCGTCGATCGCGCCCGCGGCGACCATCGCGTCCACGCGGGCGTTGATGCGCGCGTGGAGCTCGTCGCGCTCCAGCGTGATCCCGAACAGGCGCGCTGGCACGCGCAGGTTCTCCGTCCACAGCCCCTCGCTGGAGGCGTGCGGCGCGATCCCCAGGCGCACGAGCTCGGTGAGCCGCGCGATCCGCTTGCGGTCGTTGGGGTGCACGCCGGAGCGCAGCTCGTCGGGCAGCTCCGCATGGAGCGCGGCCGGCCCGCGCTCAGCGAGATCCGCCTCGACCGCCGCGCGCACCTCGCTGGGCACCTGCGGGCGCATCTCGAGCTCCGCGAGCGCGGCGCGGAGGTAGAGTCCCGTCCCGCCCACGACGATCGGCCGCCGCCCCTCGGCAAGCAGCTGGTCGATCTCGGCGTGCGCGAGCTGCGCGTAGCGGCCGGCCGAGAACTCCCCGTCGATCGCCACGAACCCGAGCAGCCGGTGCTCGAGCCGTGCGCGCTCGTCCGGGGTCGCGGCGCCGCTCAGGATCTCCAGGCCCTCGTACACCTGGATCGAGTCGCAGTTGACCGCAACGGGGTCCTCCCCACGCTCGCGCAGAAGCTCGGCGAGCTCGATCGCCACCCCCGTCTTGCCGGCCGCGGTGGGCCCGAAGATCGCGATGACGTCCACGTCGGGCGCGCGCGGTGAGCCTGGGCTCAGCCGACGCGGCTCAGCAGCCGCTCGGTGCCGGTGAGCGTCTGCGAGGTCGCGCCGGTGATCTCGACCTCGACGATCTCCCCCGGCTTGGCCGTGCCGTCGAAGTTCACGACCTTGTTGTGCCGGGTGCGCCCGCGCAGGCGCGCCGGATCGTTACGACTCGGCCCCTCGACCAGCACGTCCATCGTGCGCCCGACGAAGCGCTGGGCGCGCTCGCGCGCGTGCTTCTGCACCAGCTCCACGAGGCGCTCCATGCGCTCGCGCTTGACCGGGTGCGGGACCTGGTCGGGCAGGTTCGCCGCCTCCGTGCCGCGGCGCGGCGAGAAGATGAACGTGAAGGCGGAGTCGAAGCCCACCGCGTCGACCACCTCGAGGGTCTCCTGGAAGTCCTCCTCGGTCTCCCCCGGGAAGCCGACGATGATGTCGGTCGTGAGCGCGACGTCGGGCAGGTGCTCGCGGATCATCGCGACCCGGTCGAGGTACCGCTGCCGGTTGTAGGTGCGCCGCATCGCCTTGAGGATCCGGGAAGAACCCGACTGCAGCGGCAGGTGGATGTGCTCGCAGACGGCCTCGCACTCAACATGCGCGCGGATCACGTCCTCGCGCATGTCCTTCGGGTGCGGGCTCGTGTAGCGGATGCGGTCGATGCCGTCGATGGCGTCGATCATCCGCAAAAGCTCCGCGAAGCTCGCGTTGCCCTGCGCGCGCAGGTCGCGGCCGTAGCTGTTCACGTTCTGGCCGAGCAGCGTCACCTCGCGCACGCCGTCCGCGGCGAGCTTGGTGACCTCGTCCACGAGCTCTGTGTGCGGGCGGCTCACCTCGCGGCCGCGGGTGGACGGGACGATGCAGTACGAACAACGGCAGTTGCAGCCCTGCGAGATCTGCACCCAGGCCTGGAACTCGCGCTCGCGCTTCATCGGCAGGTGCCCCGAGAAGCCCTCGAACTCGAAGTACCCCTGGGCGCCGATCGAGTCGGTCGTGAGGAACTCCGCGAGCTTGTGGATCTGCCCCGGCCCGAAAGCGACGTCGACGAACGGGAAGCGCTCGAACACCTCCTCCTTCACCGACTGGGCCCAGCAGCCCCCGACCCCTACGATCCGCGACGGGTCCTCGGACTTGAGCCGCTTCGCCTCGCCCAGGTGGGCGATGAACCGGTTGTCTGCCGACTCGCGGATCGAGCAGGTGTTGAAGAGGATCAGGTCGGCCTCAGAGCGCTCCTCGGCCTCCTCGTAGCCCAGCGATTCGAGCATGCCGCGCATGCGCTCGGAGTCGTGTTCGTTCATCTGGCACCCGAAGGTGGTGACGTGGTAGCGCGGCATGTGCGCAGGGTAGCGAGGCGAGCCGCGCTCGCGGGCGCGTCGCTTGGATTCCCTCAGGCCGCCGCGAACCGCTTCGCGGCGCGCGCCCGCAGCTTGGCCGCCTCGACCTCGCGGTTCTTCGGCGGTGCCTTGGTCACCAGCTCATCCAAAAGCCGCTGCGTCGCGGCGGCCACCGCGTCCACGGCCCGGTGGAAGGCCTCCTCGTTCGCCTTCGAGGGCTTAGTCGAACCGCTGATCTTCCGCACGTACTGCAGCGCGGCGTCGTACACCTCCTCCCGCGTCGCGGGCGGATCGAAGTTGTGCAGGGTGCGGATGTTGCGGCACATGTGTTCCTCCAGGCGGCCTGGTCCAAGGGATTTCGGGTTTCCAGTCTCCCAGACCGCCGGGGCGGCGGGAATTCATCGCCTGGGGAGTCGGGGACGCGGAATCGGCCTGTGGCCGTGGGCGCCGATCCCCGTCGTCCAGCACTTGGCGTAGAGGGTGAAGGGCCGCGCTTCACGGGCCGGATGCGCGGGGCATCGGTGCCGACGCCGGCGTACGCCTGCACGTTCTTCGGCGGGGCAACTCCAGCCCGTCAGTCCAGCCCGAGCTGCTTGCGGATCAGGCGGGTGACCTCGCCACCGTCGGCGCGGCCCTTCGTCTCCCGCATCACGTAGCCGACGAGCGGGCCGATTGCCTTCATGTTGCCCTCGCGCACCTTCTCCGCGGCGTCGGGGTCGGAGTCGATCGCGGCGGCGACGATGCCCTCGAGCTCGCCGGAGTCGGAGATCGACGCGAGGCCCTCGCGCTCGACGATCTCCGCGGGCGAGCCGCCCTCGACGACGAGCTTGGCGAGCACCTCGCGGCCCGCCTGGGCGGTGACTTGCTTGGCCTCGACCATCGCGACGAGCTCGGCGATCGCCTGCGGGGTGACGCGCGAGTCGGCGGCGTGCACCTCGCCGTCCTCCCCGGCGGCTTCGCGCAGCCGCGCGGTGAGGTCGCCGGTCACCCAGTTCGCGATCCCGGTCGCGCTCGCCTCGGTGCCCGCGCCGACCGCGGCCTCGAAGTAGTCGCCGAGCTCCCCATCGTAGGCGAGCAGCTTGGCCTGCGCCTCGGGGATGCCGAGCTCCGACTGGTAGCGCTCGAGGCGCTGCGCCGGCAGCTCTGGCAGCGCGGCGCGCGCCTCCTCGAGCATCTCCTGGGTTGGCGCCAGCGGCACGAGGTCGGGCTCGGGGAAGTAGCGGTAGTCGTGCGCGTACTCCTTGGAGCGCAGCGGGGTGAGCGTGCCCGTGCGCGGGTCGAAGTGGAGGGTCTCCTGCTCGATCGGCTCGCCGGCGCGCACCAGCGCGACCTGGCGCTCGAGCTCCGCCTGGATTCCGCGCTCGAGGAAGCGGAACGAGTTCATGTTCTTGAGCTCGGTCTTGGTCCCGAGCTCCTGCGAGCCGGCCGGGCGGATCGAGACATTGGCGTCGCAGCGCAGGCTGCCCTCCTCCATGTTCACGTCGGAGGCGCCGATCGCCTTGATCGTCGAGCGCAGCAGCTGCAGCCACTCGCGCGCGGCGGTCGCGTCGCGCAGATCGGGCTCGGTGACGATCTCGACGAGCGGCGTGCCGCCCCGGTTGAAGTCGACCAGCGAGGCGTCGGAGCCGTGGATGCGGCCCGACTCGCCGACGTGGATCAGCTTCGCCGCGTCCTCCTCGAGGTGTACGCGGTGGATGCGCACGTCGCCGAGGCGCCCGTTGCGCGCCAGTGGAATGTCGTACTGGCTGATCTGGTACGCCTTCGGCAGGTCGGGATAGAAGTAGTTCTTGCGGTGGAAGATCGACCGCGGGGCGATCTCGCAGCCGAGCGCGAGACCGATCTGGATCCCGTAGCGCACGGCCTGCTCGTTCAGCGTCGGCAGCGAGCCCGGGTGCGCCAGGCACACCGGGCAGGTGTGTACGTTCGGGTCGTCGCCGAAGGAGAGCTCGCAGCCGCAGAACATCTTCGTCCGCGTCCGCAGCTGGACGTGGATCTCAAGCCCGATGACCGCCTCGTAGCCGTCGAGGTTCGCGCTCATGCCTCACCACCTCCAAAGCCCGGGGGCCGCGCGTCGAAGCCGATCGCCTGCTCGAGCGCGTAGGCGGCGTCGAGGAGCTTGGACTCGGTGAACGCGGGCGAGATCACCTGCACGCCGACGGGCAGCTCGGGCCCGCCGCCGTCGGGCTGGGCGAGCCCGCCGGGGATCGAGATCGCCGGGATGCCGGCCAGCGAGACCGGGACCGTGCAGTAGTCGTTCAGGTACATGGCGAGCGGATCGTCGGTCTTCGAACCGAGCTCGAACGCCACCGTCGGCGCGGTCGGCGTCACCAGGAAGTCGAAGCGCTCGAACGCCGCGCGGAAGTCCTCGGCGATCTTCGTCCGCACGCGCTGCGCCTGCCCGTAGTACGCCTCGTAGTAGCCCGACGAGAGCGCGTACGTGCCGAGCATGATGCGGCGCTTGACCTCGGCGCCGAAGCCGCGCCCGCGGGTGCGCTCGTACATCCCGGTGAGGTCGCGCGCGTCGGGGTCGCGCATCCCGTAGCGCACGCCGTCGTAGCGGGCGAGGTTGGCCGACGCCTCCGCCGGGGCGATCACGTAGTACGCGGAGATGCCGTGCCGCGAGTGCGGCAGCTCGCACTCATCCAGCTCGCCGCCCAGCTCCTCGATCCGCCGCAGCGTGCGCTCGAACACCTCGCGTACCCCCGCCTCGATGCCCTCCGCCTCGGGGCCGAGCTCGCGCGGCACGCCGAAGCGCAGGCCGCGCAGGTCCTCGCGCGAGGGCAGCTCCACCCCGCCTTCGATGCCTACCGACGTCGAGTCGCGATCGTCGCGGCCCTGGAGCTCGCGAAGGAGCAGCGCCGCGTCGGTTACCGTGCGGGTCAGCGGGCCGCACTGGTCGAGCGACGAGGCGAAGGCGATCATCCCGTAGCGCGAGATCGCGCCGTAGGTGGGCTTGAGGCCGACGATTCCGCAGAGCGCGGCGGGCTGGCGGATCGAGCCGCCGGTGTCGGTGCCCAGCGCCCACGGCGCGAGGCCGGCCGCGACCGCCGCGGCGGAGCCGCCCGAGGAGCCCCCGGGCACGCGCGCCTTGTCCCACGGGTTGAGGACGGGCCCGAACGCGGAGTTCTCGTTGGACGAGCCCATCGCGAACTCGTCCATGTTGGTCTTGCCGAGGATCCGCGCGCCGGCGTCGGTCACGCGCTGGACGGAGGTCGCGGTGTACGGCGGGACGTAGCCCTCGAGGATGCGCGAGCCGGCGGTGGTTGCGATCCCCTCCGTGCAGAAGATGTCCTTGACCGCGAGCGGCAGCCCCGCGAGCGGCCCCTCGGCGCCCGCGCCCGCGCCGTTTCCGTCGGCTGCCCCCGGCTCCGCGCGCCAGAGGTACGCGTTCAGCTCGTCGGGAACGGCGGCGTAGGCGTCGAAGAGCTCCGCGGCCGAGATCTCGCCCGCGGTGATGCGACGCAGCGCCTCGGCGGCGCTGAGCTCGATGAGTTCCCGGATGCTCACGCGTTCGGCGAGGGGACTCGGAAGGCGCCTTCGTACGGATCGGGGGCGGGCTCCAGCGCGCGCTCGCGCGGGAGGCTCGGCCGCGGCTCGTCGGGGCGCATCACGTTCTCGAGCGCGACGACGTGCGAGGTGGGCTCGACCTCGCTCAGGTCCAGAGACTGGATCCGGTCGACGTGCTCCAGGATCCCCGAGAGCTCGGACTGCATGCGCTCGATCTCCTCCTCGGAGAGCTCGAGGCGCGCCAAGCGGGCGACGTGCACTACCTGCTCGCGATCGATCACGGGGCCTGATTCTATGGACGCGTCCGCACCCGGCGCCGGACGCCCGCCCCCCGGGATAGGATCGCGGCGCAATGACGGGGGCCCAAGCCGAGCGCTTCGTCGTCTGGAGCCTGCGACTGCTGGCCGCGAGCTTCGCCGTTGTCGGCCTGCTCTTCATCGTCACGCCCGACGGCGTGCTCGGCACGCTCGACGACGTCGGCGACTGGTTCGGCGAATTCACCCCCGCTCCGGAGACCGCCGAGCAGCTCTGGCTGGCGCTCGGCTTCGCCTACATGACGGTGATCACCGGCATCTGCCTGGTGGTCCAGGCCGACGTCGTGCGCTACCGGCCGCTCTTGCTCGTGCTCGCCGCGGGGAAGGCGGCCAGCTCGCTCGCGGCGCTCGGGTTCTTCATCTTCGACCAGGACGTCTTCGCGTACCTGCTGAACTTCCTCGTCGACGGCGCGCTCGTCCTCGTGACGCTCTTTCTCTGGTCGGCCGCCGGCCGGGTGGGCGCGCCGGCCGCCCCGTCCTGAAGGCGCGCGCCGGGGCTTAGCGCCGCCGAGCTGCGCACGCTGCGCGCGTTCGCCGAGGCGATGCTGCCCGGCGCCGCGGGCCTGCCGCGCGCCGCGGGGCCCACCGCTACGGACCCCGACGCCGTGGACGTCGCAGCCGCGCTCGCCGGCTATCTCGCCACGCTGCCGCGTCGGCGCGTCGCCATCGTGCGCCTCGCGCTGTGGGCGTTCGAGTGGGCGCCGTTCCCCTGGCGCTTCTCCCGCGCGAGCCTCGATGCGCGCCAGGAGTACCTGCGCCAGATGGAGTCCTCCGCGTCGGGCCTGCGGCAGGACCTGCTGCTTTTGCTCAAGGTCCTGTGCGGGATCGGCTACGCCAACGACCGCCGCGTGCAGGGCGCGATCGGCACGGTGACCGCGTGCGAGGTCGACGGACCCGAACCGCCCGCGCCGGCCGCCGAGGAGCCCCTGGGCGATCTTGAGCCCGCCGCCGACGGCGAGGACTGCGACGTGGCGATCGTCGGCTCCGGCGCCGGCGGCGCGGTGGCAGCCGCGGTGCTCGCCGAAGCGGGGCTCGACGTGCTGGTGCTCGAGGCGGGTCCTTACGTGGACCGGCGCAGCTACCCCGACGAGCCGCTGGCCGCGGTCACCCAGCTCTACCGCGACGGCGGGCTCACGATCGCCGAGGGCATGCCGGCGATCCCCACGCCCGTGGGCCGGGTCGTCGGCGGCACGACGGTCATCAACTCCGGCACGTGCTTCCGCGCCCCGTGGGAGGTGCTCGAGCGCTGGGGCGCCGAGGCCGGGATCGGGTGGGTCACCGAGATGGACGCCGACTACGCAGCCGCCGAGGAGTTCCTCCGCGTCACCCCGGTCGACCCCGAGCGCATGGGTCGCAACGGGCAGCTCCTGCGCGAGGGCGCCGAGGAGCTCGGCGTCGCCCACCGGCCGCTCGCGCGCAACGCCGGGCGCTGCGTGCAGTGCAGCTCGTGCCCGCTGGGCTGCCGGCGCGACGCGAAGCGCGCGATGCACGTCTCGTACCTGCCCCGGGCGGTCGCCGCCGGGGCGCGCGTCCGCGCCGGGGTCGAGGCGCGGCGGATCCTGTTCGAGGGCGGACGGGCGATCGGCGTGGAGTGCGCGGCCGGCATGCAGGACGCCGCCGCCCCCCACCCGCGTCCCTACACCGTGCGCGCCCGCAAGGCCGTGATCGCCGCCGGCGGGGCGTTCGGCACGCCCGAGCTGCTTCTGCGGTCAGGGGTGCGCTCGCGCAGCGGCCAGCTCGGGCGCAATTTGCGCATCCACCCCGCCTGCTGGGTCGGCGCGCGCTTTGACGAGGAGGTGCGCGGCTGGGAGGGCGTGATGCAGAGCTACGCGGTGACCGAGTGGGAGCGTCACGGGATCCTGCTCGAGGCGACCTTCACCCCGCTCGCCTTCGGCGGCCAGTGGCTGCCCGGCACGGGCGTCGAGTACGAGCGCCGCCTCGCCGACTACGGGCGCCTCGCCTCTACGGGCGTGCACCTCTCCGACAGCTCGCGCGGGCGCGTCGGGCTCGCCGGCGACGGGTCCCTGCGGATCACCTACCGCCTTACCCGCGACGACGCCGCGCGCCTCGCCTTCGGGATCGCCCGGGCGGCCGAGCTCTTCTACGCAGCGGGGGCGCGCGAGGTGTACCCGCAGATCGCGGGCCTTGCGGTGATCTCGCGCAACGGGATCGCCGAGCTCGATGCCTCTCCCCCGTCCGCCCGCCGCCTGCGGCTCGAGGCCTTCCACCCGCTCGGCACGGCGCGCATGGACGCCGATCCCCTCCGCGGCGTGGTCGACGCCGAGGGCCGGGTGCACGGCTACGACGGGCTGCTCGTCGCCGACGGAAGCATCTTCCCGAGCTCGATCGGCGTGAACCCGATGATGACCATCATCGCGATGGCCGCGAAGATCGCCCGCCGGCTCGCCGAGCGCGAGGCGGGCTGACCCCGGGCTGCCCACAAACGCGAGCGGCCGCCCGGGGGCGGCCGCTCGCTGCAGTCGCTGTGTGGTCAGCCGGAGGCGCTCAGGACGCGGGTGGCGCGGTGGACGAGGGCTCCGGCGGGCTCGTGGGGTGCCCGCTCGGGATCGCGGGGCCGTCCTCCTGCATCGCCTGCCAGCCGCCGTAGGCGATCGCCGCCGACGCGATCAGGCCGAGCCAGACGCCGATGCTGCGGCCGATGCTGACCCCGAGATCCTCGAGGAGGTCGACGTCAGGCACGTTCAGGTTGGGCGGATCGATGATCCGGATGAGGACGAGGATCGTGGCCAGGACGCCCAGCCCGGCTACCAGCGCGCTCATCGCCACGGGCAGGTTGACCTGTGTCTGCGTGGCGCTCACGACCGCCAGGGCGATCGCCGCGACGGCGGTGATGAAGAGCACGATGTCGATCACCGAGAACGCCTCCCAGGCGTTGACGCCGGTCGAGCCCTCCAGGCCGCCGACCTCGCCGCTGACGTTGAACCAGTTGAAGACGAACATGATCACCAGCAGCAGGACGCCGGCCGCGCCAGCGATCTTCTCGCCGGTTCGCAGGTTTTCCATAGGGACCTCTCCCTCCTCGGGTGTTTTCCAGACCGGTTACTCGGCCTCGCTTTGACCCTATACGGGCTATTACCCGGAATACCTGCGCCCGGCAGCAGCCAGCGTGTTGCGCAGGAGCATGGCGATCGTCATCGGCCCGACCCCGCCTGGGACCGGCGTGATCGCGGCGGCGCGCTCGCTCGCCGCCTCGAAGTCCACGTCACCCACCAGCCCGTCGTCCGTGCGGTTGATGCCCACGTCGATCACCGTGGCGCCCGGCTTCACCCAGTCCCCCTGGATCATCCGCGGTCGGCCGACGGCCGCGATCAGGATGTCTGCCTCGCGGCACACCTCAGGCAGATCGGCGGTCCGCGAGTGGCAGACGGTCACCGTCGCGTTCGCGTTGAGGAGCAGCGCGGCCAGGGGGCGGCCGACCAGGATCGAGCGCCCGACGATCACCGCGCGCTTGCCCTCGACCTCGGTGCCCGCGACCCGCAGCAGCTCCATTACGCCCTGCGGCGTGCAGGGCACGAGCCCCGGGCGGCCCTGCGCGAGCAGGCCGGCGTTGGTGGCGGTGAGGCCGTCGACGTCCTTCTCCGGCGCGATCGCGGCGATCACCTCGTCGGGGTCGATCTGCTCGGGGACGGGCATCTGCACGAGGATCCCGTCGACGGTTTCGTCCTCGCCCAGCTCGCGCACCAGGTCGATCAGCTCGTCCTGCGGGGTGCCCCCGCCCAAGTGGTGGTGGATCGAGCGGATGCCGACCTCCTCGCAGGCGCGGATCTTGTTGCCGACGTAGACGTGCGAGGCCGGGTCGTCGCCGACGAGCACGGTGGCGAGCCCGGGGGTCTCCCCCGTCTCGGAGCGGAAGGCCTCGACCTCGCGCGCCACCCCGGCGCGCACCTCGGCCGCGACCGCCTTGCCGTCGATGATCTGAGCCGCCACGTGCGTCAGGAGACCTTCTTGAGCGGCGCGTAGTCTGCCATCAGCTTGCGCTCGCCCTCGCCGCCGCGGAAGCGGACGACGATCACGTTGTCGGGCTCTACGCCGGTGACGACGCCCTCGCCGAAGGTGGCGTGGACGACGTCGTCGCCCACCTGGAAGGCGACCGCCGGCTGCTTGGGCTGCTTGCGGGGCGGCGGCTGCAACCCGCCGCCGGACCGCAGGCCGCCCAGCACCTCGTCGCGGGCGCTGCGCCAGCCGGTGCGCGTGGTGGCGTCGTGGTGGTCGACCAGCTCGTCCGGGATCTCGCCGAGGAAGCGCGACGGGACGCTCCAGCCGCCGGCGCCGTGGATCATCCGCCGCCGGGCGCAGGTCATGTAGAGGCGCTTGCGGGCGCGCGTGATGCCGACGTAGCAGAGGCGCCGCTCCTCGTCGAGGTTGCCCTCCTCGACCGAGCGCGAGTGCGGGAACAGGCCCTCCTCGCAGCCGATCATGAAGACCACCTCGAACTCCAGGCCCTTGGCGTTGTGGAGCGTCATCAGGGTGATCAGGCTCTCGTCCTCGCGCAGCGAGTCCTGGTCGGTGTAGAGCGAGATCCGCGCCAGGAACTCCTCCAGCGGCGTTTGGTCCTGGTCGCCCTCCACGGCGCGGTTGGCGTCGAACTCCTCGGCGACGCCGATCAGCTCCTGCAGGTTCTCGACCCGGCCCTCGGCCTCCAGCGTGCGCTCGGCCTCGAGCGCCTCGATGTAGCCGGTGTCATGCAGGACGGCCTCGAGGATGCGCGCCACCGACTCGCCCTCGGCGCGCTCGCGCAGCCCGGCCATGATCGCCGCGAAGCGCGAGACGGCCTTGACCGCGGCCGTGCCCAGGCCCGGCACCTGCTCGGGCCGCGCCATCACGTCCCAGATGTCCTCGCCGGTGGTGTTCGCGTGCGAGAGGATCCGCGCCTGCGTCTGCTGGCCGATGCCCCGCCGCGGCGAGTTCACCACGCGCGCGAACGACATCGCGTCGGCGGGGTTGACGAGCAGCGAGAGGTACGCGATCGCGTCCTTGATCTCGGCGCGGTCGTAGAACTTGGTGCCGCCGATCACCTGGTAGGGCACCTCGTAGCGCACGAGCGTGTCCTCGAGCACGCGGCTCTGCGCGTTCATCCGGTAGAAGACCGCGATCTCGTCGCGCGCGTAGCCCTCGTCGGAGATCAGCCGCTCGATCTCGCCGGCGACGTAGCGCGCCTCGGCGTGCTCGTCGTCGAGCTCGGCGATCGTCACGGGGTCGCCGCGACCGGCGTCGGTCCACAGGCGCTTCGGCTTCTGCTCCCGGTTGTTGGCGATCAGCGCGTTCGCCGCGTCGAGGATCGTGCCCGTCGAGCGGTAGTTCTGCTCGAGCTTGATGACCTCGGCGCCCTCGAAGTCGCGCTCGAACTCGAGGATGTTGCGCACGTCGGCGGACCGGAAGCTGTAGATGCTCTGCGCGTCGTCGCCGACCACCGTGAGGTTGCGCTCCTCGCCGGCGAGGAGCTGGAGCAGCCGGTACTGGGCGCGGTTCGTGTCCTGGTACTCGTCGACCAGTATCCAGCGGAACTGGCGCCGGTAGCGCTCGCGCACGTCCGCGAACAGTTCCATGAGGTTGACCGTGCGCACGAGCAGGTCGTCGAAGTCCATGGCGCTCGCGGCGACCATGCGGCGCTCGTACAGCTCGTAGATGTCGGCGACGGTCTCCTCGTAGAAGGAGCCCTGCCGCTCGCGGAAGTCGGTGGCGTCGATGAGCTGGTTCTTCGCGGCGGAGATCTGCGCGCGGACCGAGCGCGGGGTGAAGCGCTTGGGGTCGACGTCCGCGTCGGCCATGCAGCGCTTGATCATGCGCAGCGAGTCCGACTCGTCGTAGATCGTGAACGAGCGCTTGTAGCCGAGGCGCTCCGCGTTGGCCCGCAGGATGCGCGCGCAGGCCGAGTGGAAGGTCATCACCCACATCAGCCGGGAGACGCCGCCGACCAGCTCCTCCACGCGCGAGCGCATCTCGTCGGCCGCCTTGTTGGTGAACGTGATCGCAAGGATCTCCGACGGCTTGGCCATGCCGGTCGCGACCAGGTACGCGACCCGGCGGGTGAGCACCCGGGTCTTTCCCGAGCCCGCGCCGGCGATCACGAGCAGCGGCCCGCCGCCGTACTCGACCGCCCTGCGCTGCGGGGGGTTGAGGTCGACCAGCAGGCGCTCGATCGCGTCGGCGCCCGGGGTCAGCGCAGCGCCATAGGAGGCCTCGGTGGTCACCCGACCGAGGATAGATGGGCTCGCGGCGTCCGGAAAGCGCTCGGGCGGCGCCGCGCTCAGCCGCCCGCGCTGGTCGGGCCGCGCTTGGTCTCGAGCTCGATCACCTGCGCCTCGGTCGGCTGCCCGTCGAGCTCGGCCATGCGCCGCTCGAGCGCCGCGATGCGCTCCGAGAGCATCTTGATCGCATCGGCGACCGGGTCCGGCAGATGGATCCAGTCGGCGTCGGGCCCCTCGACCTTGCGGCCCTCCACCCGTACCGGGTGGCCGGGGTTGCCGACCACGGTCGAGTTCGGCGGGACGTCCTTGATCACGACCGTGTTGGCGCCGATCTTCGCCCCGTGGCCGACGGTGATCGGGCCGAGCAGCTTGGCGCCGGAGCCGATCGTCACGTCGTCCTCGACCGTCGGGTGGCGCTTGCCCTGGGCGAAGCCGGTGCCGCCGAGGGTCACGCCCTGATAGAGGGTCACGCGGTCGCCGATCTCGGCGGTCTCGCCGATCACGACGCCGGAGCCGTGGTCGATGAAGAACTCGCGCCCGATCCGCGCGGCCGGGTGGATCTCAATGCCGGTCACCGACCGGCTGACGAAGGCGATGAACCGCGGCAGGAGCGGCACGCGCGCCTGCCAAAGCGCGTGCGCGATCCGGTGGGCGAGCAGCGCCTGCACCCCCGGCCAGCTCGCGAGGATCTCGAAGGCGCCCACGCCCTGCGCCGCGGGGTCGCGCTCGCGGGCCGCGGCGACGTCGCGCCGGACCTCGCTGACCACGTTCTTGAGCGTGCGGACGCCGATCATCTCCGGCTCACTCCCCGAAGAATGGCAGCGACATGTAGCGATCCCCGCCGTCGGGGGCGATCGTGACGATGCGCTTGCCGCGCATCTCGGGGCGCTTCGCCACCTCGATGGCCGCCGCGATCGCGGCGCCCGCGGAGATCCCCACCAGCAGGCCCTCCTTCTTCGCGACCTCATGGGCCATCTCGAGCGCCGTCTCGTCCTCCATCGGGATCACCTCGTCGATCACCGCCCTGTCGAGGACCTCGGGGACGAAGCCCGCCCCGATCCCCTGGATCTTGTGGGGGCCCGGCAGGCCGCCGGAGAGCACCGCCGAGGTCGCGGGCTCGACCGCGATGCACCGCGCGCCCGGGCGGCGCTCCTTGAGCACCTGGCCGACGCCGGTGATCGTGCCGCCCGTGCCCACGCCGCAGACGAACGCGTCGATGTCGCCGTCCAGATCGCGCCAGATCTCCTCGGCGGTGGTGCGCCGGTGGATCTCCGGGTTGGCGGGGTTCGAGAACTGCTGGGGCATGAACGCGCCCTGCTCCGCGACGACCTTGTTCGCGGCGTCGATCGCCTCCCCCATGCCGCCCATCGACGGCGTCTCGACCACCGACGCTCCGTAGGCGCGCAGAAGCTTCGTGCGCTCGCGGCTCATGCCCTCGGGCAGCGTGAGGATGAGGTCGTAGCCGCGCGCCGCGCACACCATCGCGAGCGCGATCCCGGTGTTGCCGCTGGTCGGCTCGACGATCACGCTCTCGCCCGGCGCGATCCTGCCCTCGCGCTCGGCCGCGTCGATCATCGCGACCCCGATGCGGTCCTTGACCGAGCCCCCGGGGTTCATGAACTCGAGCTTCGCGTAGATCGTCGCGCCGCCCTCGGGCGAGAGCCGGCGCAGCTCGACGATCGGCGTGTCGCCGATCGCTGCCGAGACCTCGGTCACGAGTCGGCTGGCTATGGCGGGGGTCGCGTCCACGCAGGCAGGCTCGCTAGATGTAGTACATGCCCGCGCCGGCCTCCTGGGCCTCGCGGCGGGCGATATCGGCGATCGTGGTCGAGCTGAAGACCGCGCGGAGGGCCTCGACGCCCTCCTCCCAGATGCCGCCCGCCTCCTTGGCCTCCTCCCCCACCTTGCCGTCGAGCGCCTGGACGACCTCCAGCACGGTGATCTCCTCCGCGGGCCGGGCGAGCGTGTAGCCGCCCTTCACGCCGCGCTGGCTGTTGAGCAGGCCGGCCCGCCGCAGCGTCGAGAAGAGCTGTTCGAGGAACTGGAGCGGCATGCCGCGGCGCTCGGCGATCTGGGCGATCGGCACGGGCCCCGGGCCGGACAGCGCGAGCTCGGCCAAGGCGAGCACGGCGTACCGCGATTTGGACGTCACCGAGATCACGAGAGCTGTTCTACAGGAAAAAAGAGCGCACTAAGCGAAGGGTGCCTCCCCATGACAGGCGCCGCGCAGTTAGGATGGCCGCAGTCGGCGCCCGAGGAGAGGAGCGCCGTTGGTCGTTTACGGGCTGATTCCCCGTGCGAAACGAGGGGGGCAAGCTGAAGAGAGTGAGTCCTGAGCGTCGTTGCCTAGTCGTCGATGGCCACCCCGTGGTTCGGCTTGGCGTCCGCGAACTCCTCGGCGACCGCTTCGAGGTCGAGGAGGCCGAGGACTGGCGGGCCGCGCTGCAGGCGCACACTCAGACGGGCGGCTTTGACGTCGCGATCGTTGAGCTGGAGCGTGACCCGGACGGCCGGGAGTCCGTCAGCGGGACCAGCGTGATCCGCGCCCTGCGCAAGGCGATGCCGGGGACGGGGATCGTCGCCCACGCGCGCCGTCCCGAGCGGCACGCGGCCCGCGAAGCGCTCGCGGCCGGCGCGCTCGCTTTCGTCGCCAAGAGCTCGCCCCCCGAGGCGCTGCGCCGGGCGGTGGAGGCGGCCGCTGGGTCCGAGCAGTTCGTCGACCCGGCCGCGAACGGCGCCCGGCCCGCAGCCCTCACCAAGCGCCAGCGGGAGATCCTGCAGCTCCTCGCCGACGGCCACTCGACGACGGAGATCGCGCACCGGCTCGGGCTCAGCGTGGAGACGGTACGCACCCACACCAAGGGCCTGCTCGCCCGTCTCGGCGCCCGCGACCGGGCGCACGCCGTCGCGCTCGGGATGCGGCTCGGCGTGATCGAGTAGCGCGCCGCCGGCGGCTAGCGGGCCGGGCTCACAGCCAGCCCTTGTCGCGCGCGATGAGGACGGCCTGCGCGCGATCGACGGCGCCGATCTTCCGGTAGACGTTGTGCAGGTGGGTGCGCACGGTGCTCACCGAGAGCCCCAGCTCCTGCGCGATCTGCTTGTAGACCTTGCCCTCGGCTAGGCCGCGCAGGGCCTCGACCTCGCGCCGCGAGAGCGGGCAGGGCTCGTTCGCCCGCCGGCGCCCCTCGCCTGCGTGCGGGAACTCGAAGAGGAGCTCGCGCAGGTCGGGCTCGCTGATCCCCAGGCGCGCGGCGCTCTCGCGCAGGGCCTGAACGGGCACCGGAGCGCCGGACGCGTGATGGACGACGAGGTCCGCGAGCCGCACGGCGGCCGCCATCCCGTCCGCCTTCGGCGAGTGGTGGCGCTCGACGGCGGCGGCGATCGCGGGCGGCAGCCCCCAGCGGCGGACCAGCACGGCGCCAACGAGCGCGTGGTCGATCCCGTACTCGCGGCGCTCGCGGCGCGCGCGCTCGTCGGGGGGCTCCTCCGTGGACACGGGCTCGGCCAGCTCGCGGCCGTAGAGCTCGCCGAGCACGAGCCGCCCGACGTCGTGCAGGAGCGCCGCCGCGGCCAGCGCGTCCAGGTCGTCGAGGCGCGCCCGCTCGCCGACCCGCTCGCTCGCGATGCGCACGGCGACGGCGTGACGGCGGAAGCGCTCGAGGCGCTGGGCGCCCGAGCTCAGCGCGTCGTACGCCGCGACCTGCTCCGCGAGCGCGGCCACGCGCTGGGGCGAGAGCGCCTCCACGGCCTGCTGGATCCCGGCGGTGCGGGCGCGCGGCCCACCGCCGTTGTTGGCGGCCTTCAGCACGGCGATCGCGAGCCCCGCGTCGGACTCGACCGCCTGGGCGATCTCAGCCGACGAGGGGGCGTCGCTGCGCACGAGCTCGAGCACCCGCGCACGCGCCTCGCCCAGCGCCGGAAGGCTGGAAACCGTTTCGAATGCTGCCGCCAAACGCCTCCCCCCGGCGCCCGATGGGCGCTCGGCCGGCGGACCCGCTGGGGTCGGTTTGGCTGTCACGGTCTGGCTCACGGGCAGAGTAGGCGACAGCGCGGACGCGGGGCGCGTGCGCGCCGTCTCTCCCATTGTCGGCAGGAGAGCGCCGCGCGTTTAATCGAGCGCGGCGTCGACGCGCTCGAGCGTCCGCTCGCGGCCCAGCGCGGCCACCGAATCGAAGATCCCCGGCGAGACAGTGGTGCCCGTGATCGCCACGCGCAGCGGTTGGTAGACGGCCTTGGGCTTCAGCCCGCGCTCCTCCACGAACGCCGTCAGGCGTTCCTCGAGCGTCGGCGCGTCGAAGGGCTCCGTCTCGGCGAGCACGGCGCGGACGCCGCGCAGGTTCTCCAGATGCTCAGGCTTCAGGAACTTCTCGCGCGCCTTGGGGTCGTCGACCGGAGGCTCGAACAAAAAGCGGATCAGCGGCCAGACCTCGGCGAGCGTCTGCGCCTTGTCCTGGGCGATCGCGCAGGCCGCCTTGAGCGCGTCCCGACCGACCTCGATGCCCTCGGCCGCGATGTGGCTCGCGACCGCGTCGGTGTACTCGTCGAGCGGCAGCTCGCGCATGAAGCGGCCGTTCATCCAGCGCAGCTTGCGCTCGTCGAAGATCGCCGAGGAGCGCCCCACGCGCTCGATGCGGAAGCGCTCGATCAGCTCCTCGGTGCTCATCAGCGTCGTATCGTCCTCCGTGCCCCAGCCGAGCAGCGCGAGGTAGTTGCGCACGGCCTCCGGGAGATAGCCGGCGTCGCGCAGCTCCTGCACCGACGCCGCGCCGTGGCGCTTGGAGAGCTTCTTGCCGTCGGGCCCGTGCAGCAGCGGCAGGTGCGCGTAGCGCGGGACGTCGGCGCCCAGCGCCCGCAGCACGAGCACCTGCTTGGGCGTGTTGGAGAGGTGGTCGTCGCCGCGCACCACGTCGGTGATGCCCATCTCGGCGTCGTCGACCGCGACCGCGAGGTTGTAGAGCGGCGTGCCGTCGCCGCGCGCGATCACGAAGTCGTCCTGGGCGGCGTTGGGGAACGACACCGGCCCGCGGATCACGTCCTCCACCACCGTCTCGCCGTCGTCGGGGACGCGCAGGCGGACGGCCGCGCCCTCGACGTCCTTCGGCGTGCCGCGGTAGCCGCGGTTGCCGTGCTCGGCCTTCCAGGCGCGGACGTCCTCGGCGGTCGCCGGGTCGCGGTAGGCCACCCCGGCCTCGATCAAGCGCTCGATCGCCTCCTTGTGGCGCTCGCGGCGCTCGAACTGGCTGTAGGGGCCCTCGTCCCAGTCGAGCTCGAGCCAGCGCAGCGCGTCGAGGATCTGCTCGACGTTCTCGGGGGTCGAGCGCTCGCGGTCGGTGTCCTCGATCCGCAGGACGAAGGTCCCCCCGCTGCCGCGCGCCATCAGCCAGTTGTAGAGGGCGGTGCGCGCGCCCCCGATGTGGAGGGCGCCGGTCGGCGAGGGTGCGAAGCGCACGCGCACGTTGTCGTTCGAAGCGGTCGACATGGCGGCGCCCAATCTAGTGGGCGCGTTCGCCGCAGCGTCGGCCGGCGCGTACGCGGGCCTCGGCTAAGCTGGCCCGCCGATGCTGATCGGCGCACACGTCTCGACCGCTGGCGGCCTGACCAAGGCCGTCGAGCGCGGCGTGGAGACGGGCTCGGACGCGATCCAGATCTTCCCCCAGAGCCCGCGCGCGTGGCGGCCCACCAACTACACGGAGGCCGACTTCGAGGCGTTCCGCGAGGCGTTCGAGGCGTCACCGCTCGAGTCGGTCGTGATCCACGCCGTCTACCTGATCAACTGCGCCTCCAAGGAGCCCGAGATCCGGGAGAAGTCGATCGCGGCGCTCACCCATGCCCTGCGCGTCGGCGACGGGATCGGCGCGGACGGCGTGGTGCTGCACGCCGGGGCGCGCAAGGGCGAGCCCCACGAGCCCTCGATGAAGCGCGCCGGCGAGGCGATCCGCGAGGCGCTCGCCGCGACCGAGTCGACCCCGATCCTGCTCGAGAACACCGCCGGCACGAACGGCCCGCTCGGCCAGGACTTCGACGAGCTCGCCGAGCTGATCGAGCTCGCGGGCGCTGATGGCCGCCTCGGCGTCTGCCTCGACTCCTGCCACCTTTTCGCCTGGGGCTTCGACATCCGGACCCCGGAGGGCCTCGCCGCGGTGGTCGACGAGTTCGACGCCAAGGTCGGCCTCGACCGGTTGCGCTGCCTGCACGTGAACGACTCGCGCATCCCGTTCGGCGGCAAGCGCGACCAGCACGCGAACATCGGCGAGGGCGAGATCGGCGACGAGGTCCTCTCGATCTTCCTCTCCGAGCCGCGCTTCGAGGGCCTCCCCGCACTGCTCGAGACGCCCGGGCCGGAGGGCAAGGGCCCCGACCGCGCCGAAGTTGAGCGGACGAAGCAGCTGCGCGAGCGCGGGCTGGAAGCGCGGGCGCGGAGCTGAGGACGGGGTCGCCGGTCACCCCGTTGGTCGCCGGTCGCCGGTCGCCGGTTCCTCGGGACCAGCGCACCCCCGTCGACGCCCGGAGCGCTTCGGGTCAGGAAGCGGGTTCTCGGTAGGTACCTAAGCGCCTGGACTGCCCACCGGGCGACCGACGACCGACGACCGGCGACCTCGTTATCCAAGCGCGTTGCGCAGATCGAACGCCCGGATCCCCTCGGGACCCTCGTCGGTGCAATCGAAGAACCGCGGGTTCACGCACTCGTACGCCGCGCCCGTGCCCTCGTAGCAGGGCTCGACGCGGAACTGGCAGTGCGGCAGCGGTCGGCCGGTCATCTTGATCCCGCCGTAGCCCCCGTTGCGCTCGGCGAGCTCGAAGGCCTCGATGTCGATCTCGGCCCGGAAGACCTTGCGCACGCAGCCCATGTAGCGGTTGCCGGTGAGGTGGTCCTCGTAGGCGTAGAGGTTCGGGCAGCGCATCTCGATGCAGCCGCGGACCTCGACGAGCTTGTCGCAGAAGGTCCGGCAGCTACGGCATTCGCCGTACCGGACGGTCTCACCGCTGCGCTGTCCGAGCGCCATTCCTGAAGTCTAAGCGTGCGCGAGCTCAGGCGGCGAGCGCCTTCGGCCCCAGGAGGTGGTCGAGTTCGGCGCGCAGTCCCGGGGTGTCGTCGACGCGGTAGTCGTCGCCGAACCGCAGCTTGCGCAGCCCCTGCCGGGTGATCATCTCGAGTCTCACCTCGGCGTTGCCGGGGTGCGCCTCGAAGAGGTGCTTGAGCTCCTCGATGAGATCCGCGTGGACCTGCGAGGCGTCCACGCGCAGCACGAGCGGCTGGCGCGCCGCCTTGGCCGCCGCGCGCGCCCGCGCGACCTCGTCCTCGTCGGGCTCGAAGGGCTCGGCCTCGTGGACGACGATGCTCGTGTCGCCGCGGCCCTTGTGGTCGACGCGGCCGCGCACGGTGATCACCTTGTCGACCTCGATCGCCTGCGCGGCCTCGCTCGCCGCGTCGCGGACGAACAGCTCGATCTGGCCCTCGAGGTCATCCAGGCGCGCGAACATCACGTACGCGCCGCTGCGCGTGCGGACCTTCTTGGCCTCGGCCACGATCCCGCCGACCGTGACCCAGGCGCCGTCCTGCTTGTTGGCCGCCTCGGCCAGCGAGCAGTCGACCGCGGCGCGCAGCGCGTCGCGGACCTCGCTCAAGGGGTGCGAGGAGAGGAACGTGCCCAGCGTCTCCTTCTCGAGCGCGAGCAGCTCGCGCTGCTCGAACTCCTCGCTCGGCACCGGCGGGCGCTGGGTGGCGAACGGCGCCGGCCCCTCCTGGGCTCCCCCGCCGCCGAGATCGAAGATCGACGCCTGGCCGCGCAGCGCGTCCTCCTGCGCCTTCTGGCCGGAGGCCTGCGCCTGGGGGAGCACCTCGAGCATGCCCTTGCGGGTGTCGCCGGTCGAGTCGAACGCCCCGCACTTGATCAGGCACTCGATGGCGCGCTTGTTCACCGCGCGCGCGTCGACTCGGTCGCAGAAGTCCCAGATCGACTCGAACGGCCCGTCGGCCTCGCGGCTCTCCAGGATCGCCTCGACCGCTTGGTAGCCCACGTTCTTGACCGCGTCGAGGCCGAAGCGGATCGAGTTGCCGATGACCTTGAAGCCGTGATCGGAGGAGTTGACGTCCGGCGGGAGCACCTCGATGCCCATCTCGGCGCAGCGGTTGACGAAGAACGGCACCTTGTCCTTCGTCGACATCACCGAGGAGATCACCGCGGCCATGTACTCCGCCGGGTAGTTCGCCTTGAGGTACGCGGTGCGGTAGGCGATCAGCGCGTAGCAGGCCGCGTGCGACTTGTTGAAGGAGTAGTCCGCCGCCGCGGTCATCAGCGACCACAGATCGTCGGCGACGCGCGGGTCGGTCCCCGAGGCGCGGCAGCCCTCGAGGAACTTGTCCTTCATGGTCGCCATCAGGTCGCGCTTCTTCTTGCCGACCGCCTTGCGCAGATCGTCCGCCTCGGCCGGGGTGAAGCCCGCGAGCTGCTTGGAGATCTCCATGAGCTGCTCCTGGTAGATGACGCAGCCGTAGGTCTCCTCGGTGATCGGCCGCAGCCGCTCGTCGGGGTAGGTGACGGACGAGGGGTCGCGCTTGCCGCGCGCGTAGTCGGGGATGAAGCGCATCGCGCCGGGGCGGTAGAGCGCGCCGATCGCGACGATGTCGTTGAACTCGGTCGGGCGGATCTGGCGCAGGGCCTGCTGCATGCCCTCGGACTCCAGCTGGAACACGCCCACCGAGTCGCCGCGCGCCAGCATCTCGTAGGTCTTGCGGTCGTCGAGCGGGATCTTGTCGATGTCGATCTCGACGCCGCGCGAGCGCTTGATGATGTCGACCGCGTCCTCGATCACGTCGAGGTTGCGCAGGCCGAGGAAGTCCATCTTGAGCAGGCCAATCTCCTCGATCGGGCCCATCGAGTACTGGGTGACGATCTTGAAGTTGCGCTCGAGCTTGCCCTCGCCGTTGCGCTCGGCCGGCGTCGTGCGGTCCTCGGCGAGCTGCAGCGGGACGATCTCGTCGAGCGGGCGGTCAGCGATCACCACCGCGGCGGCGTGGATCGAGTGGTTGCGGACCTTGCCCTCGAGGCCCTTGGCGACCTCGACGATCTTGGCGGCGTTGGGATCGGAGTCGACCGCCTGGCGGAGCTCCTCGCCGGGCTTCAGGCAGTCGTCGAAGCTCGGCGGGCGGCCCATGATCGGCTCGGGGATCAGCTTCGCGATCCGGTCGCCGGTCGCGTAGTCGAAGCCGAGCACGCGCGCCGCGTCGCGGGTGGCGGCCCGCGGCGCCATCTTGCCGAAGGTGATGATCTGCGCGACCGACTCGCGCCCGTACTTCTCCTGCACGTAGCGCATCACGCGCTCGCGGCCGCGGACCGAGAAGTCGATGTCGATGTCCGGCATCGATTTGCGCGCCGGGTTGAGGAAGCGCTCGAAGAGCAGGTCGTGCGCGAGCGGGTCGAGCTCGGTGATGTTGAGCGCGTAGGCGACGATCGAGCCCGCCGCCGAGCCGCGCCCCGGGCCGACCGCGATGCCGTTCTCCTTCGCGTACTTGACGAAGTCCCAGACGATCAGGAAGTACGAGTCGAAGCCCATCTCGCCGATCACGCCGAGCTCGAACTCCAGGCGCTCCATCGCCTTAGCCGGGATCGGGTCGCCGTAGCGCTTCTTGAGCCCCTCGATCGCGAGGCGCCGCAGCATGTCCTTGGGTTCCTCGCCCTCCGGGGTCGGGAAGCGCGGGAGCAGCAGCTTGCCGAGCTCGATCTCGGTCGAGCAGCGCTCCGCGATCTCGAGCGTCATGGGGACGGCCTCGGGCCACTGCCCGAAGTCCTTGGCCATCTCCTCGTAGCTCTTCAAATAGAACTCGTTGGTGTCGAAGCGCAGCTTCGGCTGCTCGAGCGTGGACTTCGTCTGCACGCAGAGCAGTGCCGCGTGGTGGTCGTAGTCCTCGCGGCGCAGGTAATGGACGTCGCCGGTGGCGACCAGCGGGCGGCCGACCTCGCGGGCGAACTTGACGATCCCCTCGTTCGCCTTGTCCTGCTCGGGGATCCCGTTGACCTGGATCTCCATGTAGACGTCCTCGGGCCCGAAGACCTGGATCAAATCGTCGAGGTGGGCGCGCGCGTCGTCGAGGCGGTCCTCCACGATCCGGCGGCAGAACCGCGACTGCAGGCAGCCGGTGAGGGCGATCACGCCCTCCGAGTAGCGGTCGAGGAGGTCCAGGTCGACGTTTGCCTTGCCGCGGCCGAACCCCTCGAGGAAGCCCGCGGAGCTGAGCTTCACCAGGTTGCGGAAGCCCTCGTCGCTGGCGGCGAGCAGGGTGAGGTGGTTGCGCTCGGTGCGCCGGTCGGCCGCGCGGCGGTCGTCGACGAGGTAGGCCTCGATCCCGATGATCGGCTTGATCCCCTGCGCCTTGCACGCCTTGTAGTGCTCGATGGCGCCGTTCATGACGCCGTGGTCGGTGAGCCCGAGCGCCGGCATGCCGAGCTCGGCCGCGCGCTCGGCCATCTTGTCGATCTTGCACGCGCCGTCGAGCAGCGAGTACTCGCTGTGGACGTGCAGGTGTGCGACGGCTCCGCTCACGGGCACTGATCTTGGCAACGGCTCCGGATGCCGAAGGCGCCGATCCCGCAAATTGCGGGATCAGCGGCCAGCTGCCAGCCGCCAGCGGCCGAGTTGGTAGCTGGTAGCTGGTAGCTGGCAGCTTTTTAGCTATCGCTTGCCAGCTCGAGCAGGCGCTGCTCGGCGCTCATCAGCCGCTCTGCCACCTCGGCCTCGGCGCGCAGCGCCTCGCGCAGCCGCGCCTCGAGCTCAGCGGTCTGCTGGGTGCGCTCGAGGGCGGCCGTTGCGTCCCGCTCGATCGACGCGATTCGCTCCTCGATCGCGGCCACGCGCCGGCTGCGCTCGGCGATCTGGGCGAGCGCCTCGTCAACGCGCCGCAGCGCGCTCGCCACCCGCTCGCCGAGCTCGCCCTCGGCCCGCTCGAGCTCCCCGGCCGCGTGCGCTAGCCGCTCGGACGTAGTCCGCTCAAGCTCGCCGCGCAGGGTGTCCACGCGCTCCGTCAGCGACCGCTCCCGCTCAGCGAGCTCCGTCCGCAGGCCCTCGACCTGCCCCTCGATGGCTGCGAGCAGCTCCGCGCCCCGGTGCTCAAGGCGCTCCGTGGCACGGCGCACCCGCGCCCGGCTCTCCGCCCGCACGAGCCTGAGCTCCTGGCGGCGCTCGCGGCGCGCCAGGCGGGCGGTGGCGCGTTCGATGCGCTCGGCGGCGCCGCTCGCCGTCGCGTCCAGGCGGGCCTGAGCCGCCCGCGAGGCCCGCTCGGCCTCCTCGGCCGCCGCCTCCACCTGCTCGAGCAGCGTCCGTGCCGAGGCGAGGGCGCGCTGGCCCTCCTGGCTGATCGCCTCCGTCTGGGCCTCGAGCTTGCGGTCGGAACGCGTCGCGAGCTCCTCGCTGGCGGCAGCGAGCTTCTCCTCTACGCGCTCGGCGAGCTTTTGCGCCATCTCCTCGCCCCGGGCCCGCGCGGCCTCCGTGGCCTCGTCGCGCGCGTGGGCGATGCGCTCGTCGACCTCCGGCTGGAGCTCGCGGAAGCGCGCCTCGACCGCCTCGCGCGCCGCGTGCGCCGCTTCCTGGACGGCCTCCGTACGCGCGGCCTCCGCGCGCGAGTCCGCCTGCGAGCGCAGCGCCGCCTGAGCGCGCTCGAGGCGCTCCTCGCTCGCGCGCGCGAGCTCCGCGCGCGCCTGCGCGAACTCAGCACGCAGCTCCTCGAGCCGCCGCAGGTGGTCCGCCACCAGCTCGGTCGTGAGGTCGTCGCGCTGGGACGCGATCTCGGCGCGGGTCTCGTCGGCGCGCTCGGTGATCCGGCGCTCCAGGTCCTGCGCGCGCTCCGCGAACCTGCGCTCGAGGATCTCGGAGCGTTCGGCCAGACGCTGACGCTCGGCGGCCAGCTGCTCCCGCTCCGTGGCGAGCTCCTCCTCGAGCTCGCGCGCGCGCTGGGCGAGCTGGTCGCGCTGGGCGGCGATCCGCTGCTCGAGCTGCCGGCTCTGGGCGGCGAGCTTCGCCTCGGCCTCCCGGGCGCGCTCGCCCAGCTCCTCGCGCTGCGTCGCCACCTGCTGCTCCAGGCGCTCGCGATGAGCGGCCAGCTCCTCCTCGAGCGCCTGGGCGCGCTCAGCGAGCTGGTCGCGCTGGGCGGCGATCCGCTGCTCGAGCTGCTCGCGGTGCGCGGCGAGCTCCTGCTCCAGCGCCTGCGCGCGCCGGGCGAGCTCGTCGTGCTGGGCCGCTACCTGGCGCTCCAGCCGCTCGCGGTGGGCGTCGAGCTCTTCCTCGATCTCCCGCGCGCGTTCCGCGAGCTCGTCGCGCTTGTCCGCGACCTGCTCCTCGAGCCGATCCCGGTGGGCCGCGGCCTCCTCCTCAAGCGCCTGCGCGCGCCGGATGAGCTCCTCGCGCTGGGCGGCTACCTCCCGCTCGATCTCCCCCGCCCGCTCGGCGAGCCGCTCGCGCTCGGCCGCGTTGTCCGCCTCGAGCTGCTGCAGGCGCTCGGCGAGCTCCCGGATCAGGCGCTCCCCCTGCTCCTGGTTGGAGCGCTCGAGGCGCTCGCGCAGCTCGGCGCCTCTGCGCTCGAGGCGGTCGCCCAGCTCGTTCTGAGCCCGCTCCAGGCCGGCGCGCGCCTCGGCCTCCCGAGCGGTCACGCGTTCGGCGAGCTCCTGGGTGAGCGCCTCCGCGCGAGCCCGGGCCGCTTCGGTGGCCTCCTCGCGCGCGCGGGCGATCCTCTCGTCCAGCTCGGGGGCGAGCTCCCGGAAGCGAGCCTCCACCGCCTCGCGGGCGGCGTGGGCGGCCTCCTGCACGGCCTCGGCGCGCGCCGCCTCGGCGCGCGAGTCCGCCTGCGCCCGCAGCGCCTCCTGCGCGCGCTCGAGGCGCTCCTCGCCCGAGCGCACGAGGTTGGCGCGCGCCTCGTCGACCTCGGCGAAGCGCCGCTCGATCTCCGCGCGCAGCGCCTCAAGCCGGCGCCGGTGCTCAGCCTCGAGCTCGCTGGCGAGCTCCTCGCGCTGCGTCGCGAGCTGCGCCTCGATCTCGCTGACGCGCTCGGCGATCTCTTGCTCGAGGCGCTCGGCGAGCTCGCCCTGCGCGCGCTCGACGGCCGCCCGGACGTCGGCGCCCAGCTCGGTGACCCGCTCCGCCGCCGCCCGCTCGGCTCCCTCGATCCGGGCCTCGATCCCCGCCCCGCGCTCGTGCAGGGCGAGCTCGACCCGCTGCTCGAGCTCGCCGCGCAGCGCCTGCAGCCGCTCCTCCACGGAGCGCTCCGCCGCCGCCAGGCGCTCGTCGGCGCGCCGCTCCAGCTCGGCGATCGAGCGCTCGAGCTCGGCGGCGGCCGTCTCCGTCAGGCGCTCGGCGGTGATCCGGAACGCTTCGGCCCGGTCGCGCTCGACCGATTCGGACACCTCCCGCACCGCGGCCGCCAGCGACTCGCGCGCCTGGGCCAGGCGGTCGCTCAGCGGATCGTTGCGCTCCGCGTTCTCCCCTTGGGGATCGGTGTCCTTGCGCCGGCCGAACACGGCGCCGTTGGTTCTACACCACCGCCGCCGCTCGCGGGGAGAAAGTGTGCGGTGCTACGCCGATTGCAGCCCTCGGCGGTAGCCTGCGGGCGATGGCCGAGGGGGTCACGGATGCCACGGTGCGCGTGGGCCGCACGCCGACGCCACGACGCGAGCTTCCGCCGCTCGTGGGCGTCGCCGCCCTACTCGCGCCTACCGGCCTGTTCGCGTGGTGGGCGCTGGCCGAGGGGGCCTACTTCGACGGCGCTTTCTACCCGGGCGCGGCCCTGCTCGCGCTCCTCGCCGCGGTCCTCCTCTGGGCCGCGCCCTGGCCCGCCTCGCTGCGGCGCTCGCGCCCCGTCGCTGTGACGCTCGCCGCCCTGGTCGCGCTCGCCGCCTGGACGGCCCTTTCCGCGTTCTGGTCACCGGTCCCCGACGTGGCGATCCGCGATGCGCAGCGTGTGCTGGCCTACGCGCTCGCCTTCGGGTGCGGGCTCTGGGCCTGCGTTCTGCTCGGGCGCCTACGCGAGCTCGCCCTGGCCTCGCTCGCGTTCGCCGCCGGGATCGCGGGGGTCGTGACGGCGCTGCGGCTGCTAGCGGCCGACGGGCCGCTCGGCCTGCTCGAGCTCGACGGGACGCTCGAGTTCCCGCTCGGCTACCGCAACGCCACCGCCGCGTTCTTCCTGCTGGCCCTGTGGCCGGCGCTCGCGCTCGCGACGTCGCCGCGCACCCACCGCACCCTGCGCGCCGGCGCGGTCGGAATCGCCGCCCTGTGCGTGGCGATGGGGCTACTGACCCAGAGCCGCGGAGCCGTGCTCGCGACCGCTTGCGCGTTGGTCGCTTTCTTCGCCCTGGTCCCCCGCCGTCGAGCGGCCGCCGGCTGGCTGGTGCTCGCCGCGCTCGCCGCCGCGCCGGTCACGTTCTTCGCAAGCGACCTCTACCGCACGGTGAACGATGGGCTCGGGCCCACCGCAGTGCGCGACGCGATGCGCACCGCCGGGGCTGCCGCGCTCGCTGCCGCCGCCGTGGGCGCGCTGCTCGCGCTCGCCGCGCTGCGCTGGGCGCCCGCCGCGCCGCTCGAGGGGGAGGTCCCCCGCTGGAGCGGGAGCCGGCGGCTGGGGGCCGCCGCCGCGGTCGTGGCGGCGGCCGCTGTGCTGCTGGTGGCCGCCGTCGGCAGCCCTGCGAGCTGGATCGGAGAGCGCCTCGATGAGTTCCGCGCCGGCGGCCAACCCGACCTCTCCGCGCAGTCCACTCGCTTCAGCCTGAGTGCCTCCTCGAACCGCTCGGATCTGTGGCGCGTCGCGCTCGACGCCGCCCGCGCCAACCCGCTGCGCGGCGACGGCGCGGGCGGCTTCGAGGAGCGCTACCTGCGCGAGCGCCGCCACGTGGCGCAGTACGCGCAGGACGCCCACAACGTCTGGCTCGAGCTCCTCGCCGAGCTCGGCATTCCCGCCGTGCTGCTGTTGGGCGCGGCGGTCGTGGGCGCCGCCTGGGCGCTGGCCCGGGCCCGCCCGCGCGGCCCCGCCACGGCGACGCTCGTGGCGGGCGCGGCGGGCGCCGGCGCCTACTGGCTTTTGCATGCCTCGCTGGACTGGTTCTGGACCTATCCCGGGGTGACCGCCCCCGTCTTCCTCATCGTCGGCGCCGCCGCCGCGCCGTCGCTGGTCGCGCGCACCACCAAGCCCGGCGCCGGCGAGCGCCGCGCGCGCCTCGCGCTCGGCGCCGCGTGCGCGCTGTTCGTCGTCACGCTGGCCCCGCCCTATCTGGCGGATCAGTACATGCGGCGCGCCCTCGCGGACCCGGCCGCCAACCCGGAGCGCGCCTACGAGGACGTGAAGCGCGCCGCGGAGCTCGACCCGCTGAGCAGCGAGCCGGAGCTGGCCGAGGCCAGGATCGCGCAGCGGCTCGGCGATCGCCAGCGGGCGCTCGACGCGTTCCGGAGCGTGCTGCGGGAGCGTCCCGACGAGCCGGTCGCCCTCTACAACCTGGCGCTCCTGCTCGCCTCCCGCGACCGCGGCACCGCGCTCGAGATGCTCGACCGCCTGCGCCTGGTCGATCCGCTCTCCCCCGAGGTCGAGGCTGCGCGGGCGCGCATTCGCGCCGGGCGCCCCAGCTCGGACCGCGGCCAGGTGCGTACCGGCGAGGACGAGCCCCGCACCGGCGCGAGGAAGCACGCCGGCGCCAGCGGGGCGGCGGGCAACGGCGCCGGCAGGAAATCCGTCCCCTCGGATCGAAAGAGTCAGCAGCGCAAATCCCGCCGCGCGCGCAGGGACGCCCCGCGCGCGGAGGGGGGCCGCGCGCGGGGCTGATGGGACGGGGCCTAGCGGCCCTTTATGGGGATTCGATGAGGTTTTCCGCGATCGCCTTCGCCACGGCCTGCGCTCGGGTGCGCGCACCGAGCTTGGTCTTCACGTTGCGCACGTGGGTCTGAACCGTGGCCGGCGATACGCCAAGTCGTGCCGCGATCTGGTTGTCGGTCTGCCCCGCGGCGAGCAGCGAGAGCACCTCGCGCTCGCGGGCGGAGGGCAGCCGCAGCCTGCGGGCGCGCGAGCCCTCCCCATCCCCCGGGTCCCTCGCCCCCGCCAGGACGACGAGGTGACGGCCGGGGACGACGTCGGGGATCACCGAGATCTCAAGCTCACCGCCGCTCAGGGCGCGCAGGGGGCCCGCGCTGCCGCCGCCGTCTGAGAAGGCGTGCCAGAGGTGCCGCAGCCGCCTGCGCATGCCGGGCGCCAGCAGCGAGTCGAGCGTGCTGCCGGCGATCTCCTCGGACTCCACCCCGAGCAGCTCGCAGGCCGCGACGCTCGCTTCCAGGCAGATGCGCTCATCGTCCACGATCACGAGCGCGGGCGCGGTGGCGCCGGAGACCGCGGGCGCCACGCTAGCCACGCGCCTCCTCCCCCACCAGGAACCGTTTCGCGGGCGAGCGCAGCGAGCGGTGCGCGTCGCGGAAGGTGACCAGCGCGGTCTCGAACAGGATCAGGCTGTCGCCGAGGAGCGAGCTGTGCTTGACGTAGTAGAGGTCGTGGCACAGCTTCCAGGCGGTGCCGAGGTGCGAGCCCGCGTAGCCGCAGCGAAGCTGGGCCCAGCCAGTGATCCCCGGCTTGACGAGGTGCCTGCGCCCGTAGTGCCGGAACTGGCGCTCGATCTCGGCGACCAGCTCGGGGCGCTCGGGCCGCGGGCCGACCATCGTCATCTCGCCCCGGATCACGTTCCAGAGCTGGGGAAGCTCGTCGATGTGGGTACGCCGCAGCAGCCGGCCGACCGCGGTGACGCGGTCGTCCCCCGGGGCGCACCAGCGCGGCGCCCCGTCGGCCTCGGCATCGACGCGCATCGTGCGCAGCTTGAGGATTTCGAACTCGACGCCGTGCGCGCCGACCCGGCGCTGGCGGTAGAGCGCCGGCCCGCCGTCGGTGAGCTTGATCGCCAGGGCCGCGAGGAGCAGCACCGGCAGGAACGCGACCCCGATCACGGTCGCCACCGCGAGGTCGAAGCACCGCTTGGGGAGCCTCGGCGTCGGCCGAAAGCTCGGGTGCATGATGTACCCGTACCAAGCGCCGTCGATCGTCCCGACGGGAACGTGGCCGAGCAGCGCCTCGTACAGCTGGTTGGCGCCGATCATCCGGACCGGGAGGTCCAGGCAGAAGGTGGCCACCGCGTCGAAGACCGTGCGACCCTCGGGTTCCTCGGGGTCGTCGCCGGGCGCGTAGACGAGCAGGTCGATCTGCCGCCCGAGGACGATCCGGCGGAGCTCGCGGAGCGAACCGAGGCGCTCGAGCCGCCCGCCCGACGCCTGCGTCCGGCCTCCGATCCAGCCGACTACCTCATAACCCGGCACCCCGACCGCCTCGAACTCCGACGCGAGGTCCTCGGCGAACGGCTGCGCGCCGATCACCGCCACGCGGACGCGCACGAGCCGCTCGATCGCCGTGTGCGCCGAGGCGCCGAGCGCGAGCGCGGTCCAGGCGCCTGCGACCGCGTAGCCGATCCCGCTCGGCGGGAGCGGGTCGTTGCTGATCGCCCCGAGCACCGCCGCGAGCGCGATCCCGGCGACGGGCGCGGCGATCGACAGCGTGGTGCTCGCCGCGGGCAAAAGCGCGGCCGGGAAGCCGGTCCGCCGGCTCAGGCTCGAGATGCTCAGCGACAGGGCGAAGACGAGCGCCCCGAACGTCAGCGAGCTGGAGTAGGCCTCCACGATGACGGCGGCCACCAGCGCCGGCGCCATCCGGGGGCCGATCAGGTCGGAGGTCCGCCGCACCGAGAGCGGCGGGACGCGCCGGCGCAGCGGCCTGGTGGCGCGGCGAGCGTCAGGGCTCAAAGGCGCACACCCCCTCCGAAGCGCGCGAAGTGGCGCCGCAGCATGCCGCCCGCGAGCAGGAGCGCCCCGACCAGCGTCAGGCCCAGGGCGAGGTCGGCGCTGGCGAAGGGCAGCGGCCCTCCCTGGCTACCGCCGCCGCCCCCGGCCGCGAGCACGTACCCCGGCGGGCAGTACCCGTCGGCCGAGGGCGCGGCGTACTCCGCGCCGCCGGTGCCGCTCGCCTGGCGCACGCAGGCGCGCGCGTACGGCGGGCAGTACTGGTCGGCGGCCGGATCCCCGCCCCCCGGGTCCGTCAGGCAGTCCCCCGTATAGGGAGGGCAGTACTGGTCCGCGGCCGGGTCCCCTCCTGATGGATCGGTCGCGCAGTCCGAGGTGTAAGGCGGGCAGTACTGATCGGCGGCCGGGTCACCGTCCGGATCGGCCAGGCAGTCCCCCGTGTACGGCGGGCAGTACTGGTCACTTGTGGGATCCCCGCCCGGATCGTCGGCGCACGGGTCGTCGTACGGCGGGCAGTACTGATCGCCCGCCGGGTCCGTGCACGCCGGATCTCCGGCCTGCGCGGACGCATCGGCAGGCACCGAGGCGAGCAGCGCCAGGGCCACCAGGGCAGGCAGGAGCACCAGGTAGCGCAAGCGCCACCCGGTCCGATCGATCGCAGGAAGAGCGGGATCGCGAGCCATCGGCGAGCGCACCTAACCCGGTGCCGCCCGCCCGCGCAAGCGAATTCCTGCAAAACCTACGCAGAATCCCGTGCGAAATACCGCAAAGCGGTTAGTGGCGCTCAGGGATTACCGGTAAGGTACGCTGCCTAGGGCATTAGGGGCAAATTGGGGGCCAACGCGCAACATAGGTGGTCAAGTCATGGGGGTCGCGGCTACCACGCCGACGGAAAGCGAGCGTCGACCGCTCACCGCGCGTGAGCGTGAGATCCTTGCCCTCCTCGCGAAGGGCCTGAGCGGCGCCGCGATCGCCGAGCAACTCGTCCTTTCGCCGGAGACCGTGCGCACGCACGTGCGCAACGCGATGACGAAGCTCGGCGCCTCGACCCGCTCGCAGGCGGTCGCGATGGCGCTCGGCGACGGCATCATCTCGCCGCCCGACGGCGAGCCCTCCGCCGCCCCGCAAGCGCCCGCGCCGGTCGGCGAGGGCGGGCGTCGCGACGCGCTGGTCGAGCTCGCCGCGGGACTCACCGAGCTCGCCGACATCGACTGGGCGGCCGTGTACCTTGTAGACGAGACCGGCATGGCGCTGCGACTCTCCGCGCACGCCACCGCCCCGTCGGTGAGCGCCGCTCCGCCCCAGGAGGCGATCCTCGGCGACGGGGCGATCGGCCGCATCGCGCTGCGCAAGCGGTCGCACCTGGTCGCGAGCCCCGACATCCCGAGTGTTCCGCGCGGCCCGCTCCTGGGCGCGCCCCTGGTCCGCGAGGGCCGCTGCGTGGGCGTACTGTGCCTGGCGGTGCGCTCCTCGCGCCCGGTGACCCGCCGCGAGATGCTGCTCCTCGATGCCTTCGCGAACCGCCTCGCCGAGGTGCTCGGCGGCCCCGAGGACCCCGCCCAGCAGCTGCGCTCGGCGCGGCGGCTGTTCACGACGTCCTGGATCCGAGCGGTCGGGCGCTGAGCGGCAGCCTGTCGCCGCCCGCCGGATCGCGGCGTCCCGCATCCCGAATCCGCGGTGCGCGCCGGTTACGCCTGGGCTTCGTCGAGCGTGCGGTGCATCGGGGCGACGCTGGTTACGTCGCAGAGCTCGAGCACGCGCCGCACGCCGGACTTCTCGGGCACCACGAGCTCGAGCTCTTGGCGGCGGGCCGAGAGGTCGCGGGCCAGGTTGAAGATCACCTCCACGCCGGAGCTGTCGAGGTAGCGGGTGTCGGAGAGGTCGAGGATCAGGCGGCTCACCGAGGCGGGGACGCCGTCGGCGATGGCGCGCATGATCTGGCCTGCGTTGGAGTCGTCGACCTCGCCCGAGAGCGAGATGACGACGGCGTTCTCGCTGGGCTCGGACACGTCCAGCTCCGCCAGGCGAGGGGCCATCACGCAGCCTCCGCCCTGCGGCGGCGCCGCAGCGTGACGATCGTCCCCTCGGTGTCCCTTTGCACGCTCATCTCGTCGGTGAGCTCCCGCATCAGCTTGAGCCCGCGCCCGCCCATTGCGAGCGACGTCGTGCGCCACCTGCCGCGGTCGCCGACCTGGATCACGATCTCGTCACCCTCCTCGCTTGCCCGTACCTCGAAGTAGGCCTCGCCGGGAGGATATGCGTGGGCGATGGCGTTGGCGGCAGCTTCCCCGCAGGCGACCTGCAGCTCGTAGGCGTCGGTCTCGGGTACGCCGCGGCCGCGCAGCCACCGCCCCAGCCCACGGCGCACCGTCACCAGCGCCGCCGGGTCGGCGGGCACGGTGAGCTCGAGGCGATCCTGCACCTGGTCGTGGCAGGCGACGAGCAGGGCGACGTCGTCGTGCGCGCCGTGCTGGTCGACGAGGCGGTCGACGAGCCTGTGGGCCGCCTCAGCCACGTCGTCGGGAAGGGTCGCGCTGGCGTGCGCGAGGCGCTCCAGGCCAACTGCGAGGTTCTCGCCCGGGCGTTCGATCAGGCCGTCCGTGAACATCACGAGCCGCGAGCCGCGCGGGAAGGCGATCACCGTCTCCTCGTAGTGCGGGAACGCGGCCGCGCCGACCGGCGTTCCCGGGGGCGTCTCCGCCGGCGTGCACCCGCCCGCCGGATCGATGAGGAGCGGGGGCACGTGGCCCGCCGAGGCGAGCGTGGCCGTCTCGGCCTCGAGGTCGACGACCGCGAAGAGCAACGTGGCGGGCCGGCCCGAGACCTCGTGCGCGAAGGCGTTCATGCGCTCGAGGACGAGCGCAGGGCTCAGTCCCTCAAGCGCGTACGCGCGGGTCGCGCTCTGCAGCTGCGCCATGCGGGCGGCGGCGTTGATCCCCCGCCCCACCACGTCCCCGATGATCAGCGCGACGCTCCCGTCGCGCAGGACCAGCGCGTCGAACCAGTCACCGCCTACGCGCGCCTCGGAGGAGCCCGGCAGGTACGTCGCCGCCAGCCGCAGACCGGGGGCCTCCGGGAGGTTCGTCGGCAGCAGGCTGCGCTGCAGCGTCTCGGCCGTGGCGCGCTCAACCCCAACCTCGGCGGCGGCCCTGCGCAGGCCCTCGAGCGCCGCCCCAAGCAACGGGTCGACGGCGATCCCTTCGTCGGAAACTCCCGGCGCCGGGTCGTCTACCCCCCGCGCACGCCCACCGGCACCACGCTCGGCCACGCGCCCGATTCTAGATGGGCGCGGGACCGTGGCACCGGTTGCCGCCGGGGCTGGCTCTAGCGTCCGCACCTGGTGAGCAGGTCCACAGGGGAGAACGCCGCCGGCGACTGGGGGCACGTGGTCAAAGAGTGGCTCGTCGACCTCTTCGAGCACACACCCCTCGAGGAGGTCGACCGCCTGCCCCTGGGCTGGATCGCGAGCGACGCCGTCCCGCTCGTGAGCGAGCTCATGAGCATCGCCGAGGCGCGCGACCGCATCGGGCGGCCCTCGCTCTCGCTCCGCGGCTTCCAGCGCGCCGCGGGCTTCGGCCGGGGTCGCCCCGCCGAGGCGGCCTGGCGCATCCCCGGCGAGCTCGCCTCCCTGCACGCGGTGCTGATCCGCGAGCTCGCCGAACGCGAGGACGATCCGCGCGCCCTCGCGCGCGCCGCGGGCGATCTGGCCGTGCTCTTCGGGATCGTCGGCGAGGCGGCCCTCGGCGCGCACCTGCGCCGCGCCCGGCGGGCGGAGACCGACGAGCTGCCGGGCCGCACGGAGCTCGAGGGCTGGCTCTCGGCGCTCCTCGCCGAGGGGGATCGCCACGGGCCGCTCGCCGTCGCCCACGTCGCCGTCGACGGCGCCGACCGGATCGAGCGCGCGTTCGGCGCGCGTGCCGCGGCTCGGATCGTCGCCGCCGTCGCCGAGATCGTGATCAGCCAGCTCTCCGGACGGCAGCGCGCCTTCCGCGCCGGACCGGCCGACCTCGTCGTCGTCGCCCCCGGGACCGGCCGCGCCGACCTCGAGCTGCTCGGCAGCCGGCTGGCGGGCCTCGTCGCGAGCGCGCAGCTCGACATCGGCCCGCGCGTCGCGCTCGCCACGGGCGTCGCCGAGTACCCCCGCGACGGCGACGACCCCACAAAGCTGCTCCGCGCCGCCGAGCACGCGTCCTGGGCCGCGCGGGCCGCGGGCGTGCCGATCGAGTACGCGGACCGGCCCCCCGTGCATGATCCGTAACAGGACGCGCGACCCGCTTTCGCGCGGGGCGTGGTTGTGTGATGCTTGTGCCCCTCAGGAGCTACGTCATGACGGGGATCCGGACCAGCGCTGCAGCCGAGATGCTGGGTGTCAGCCCCAGCACGCTGCGCACGTGGGAACGCCGTCTCGGCTTTCCCGAGCCCCGTCGCACCGCGGGCAACCATCGCCAGTACGAGCTCGAGCAGATCGAGGCGCTGCGCGAGGCGCTGCGCGAGACCAACAACATCTCGTCCGCGATCGACCTCGCCCGCCGACGCGGCCGCGGCCCCACGTCGCCCGCGCGCCTGCTCGCCGCCCTGGACCGCTTCGACGAGGCGGCGGCGGACCGCGAGCTCGAGGAGAGCCTCGCCGTGCGCAGCCTGGAGCGCACCGTAGACGAGGTTCTCATGCCGGCCCTGGAGAAGGCCGCCGAGCGTTCCGGGCGCGAAGCCGAGCTCGACTACGCCTGCCGCTGGGCCTCGGGGTGGCTGCACCGAGCCCGGCGCCTCTCCCCGCCCGCGACGCGTCCGGAGGGAGTCCTGTTGCTCGAATCGGGCCCCGCACTCGGCCTCGAGGCCGTGCACGCGCAGGCGCTCGAGCTCTGCGTGCGGCGCCAGGGCCTGCGCGTGCTGTTGCTCTCCGCGGAGCTCGCCGAGGGCCGCTACACCGCCGCGCTGCGAGCCCTCGAGCCGCGCGCCGTGGTCCTCTGCGGCTCCGAGGCGCGCCTCGATGTCGTCGGCGAGCCCCTGCGCCGCGCCGGACAGCACCGTCCGCGCCGCTTCGCGTACCGCGCCGCCCAGCTGTTGAGCGGGCGCGACGGCATCCCGCAGATCGGGAAGCTGCCCGCCGCCGCGGCCCGCAACCTCGCCGACGCGCTCGCCTCCTGACCGACCGCCCGCTGGGCGATTCGTTGCAGGCTGCGCAGCGTGCGCAGGTTCTGCGCCGCGAAGTTGCGCATCGCTTGACACCGCCCCCGCGAGCGCTTGCGGCGCGGGCCAGCCCTCCTCAACTTAAGGTAGGCACTTGAAGCCTTGCACGGTTTTTCGCAGCATTCACATACTTGGAAAGAGGTAACCCGAATGGAGGCGTCGTCACGCTTGTTGAATGTCGGGGAAGCGGCCTCGTATCTCGGGGTGAGCGCCGCATCCCTACGGAAGTGGTCCAACGATGGTCTCGTGCCCACCTATCGCACGCCCGGCGGTCAGCGTCGCTACGCGCGCGAGGATCTCGACGCGTTCATCGCTTCGATGCGCGAGACGACCCCCGGGGACGTTCCTGTCCCGCGGCTCGGCCGCATCACGATCGGGAGCCGCGCCGACTAAAAGCCTGACTCGGGGGGAACCCAAAACAGCGCCTGGCATGGAGCGACCGTGAAGCCGCGGCCAACACGCCTTGTCATCCTCGGCGAGCTCGCCCTGCTCGCCGCCGCGCTCGCGGTCGCCGCCCTGATCGCGCCGCGGGCCGACTGGAACCTCCCCGTCCTCGCGATCCTCGGCGCGCTGGCGATCTTCAGCGACCTGCGCGCGGTCCCGATCACCGCGCGCCGCGTCAAGGCGTCGGCGAGCTTCCTCGCCATCGTCTCGACGGCGACCCTGCTCGGGGCGATGCCGGCGGTGATCGTCGCCCTCGCGACGATCGTGGCCACCTGGCTCGCCTCGCGATACGACCTTGGCGATCTGCTCATCAACCTCGTCACGTACGCAACGTTCACCGTCGCGGCGGGCGCCGCTTTCGACTTCGTCGGCGAGGAGCTCGCCCTGACGCCCCACCACGCCGGCTACTACCTGCTGCTGTTCGCGACCTTCATGGGCGCGCTCGCGATCGACTTCACCATGATCGCCGCGTACACCGCCTACGTGGAGCGCTCGGACTTCCTGACGCGCCTGCGGACGGCGTTCGTGCCGATCATCCCCACCGAACTCGCCTCGGCGCTGCTCACGCTCGGCATCGCCTTCGCGTACTACAAGGTCGGCGTGGCGGCCGTGGCCCTGTTCGGGATCGTGCTCGTCACCTTCCAGACCCTTCTGCGCGAGCTGCTGCTCTCCCAGGAGCGCGCCAGCGAGCTCGAGGTGCGCGCCAAGCAGCTCGCCGGCTTCCAGGTCGCCCTGTTGAGCGCGCTGCTGCGCACGCTCGACCTCCGCGACCGCATGACCGCCCGGCACAGCGCCGCGGTCGCCCGGTACGCGCGCGAGCTGGCCGCGCACGCGGGCCTCTCCGAGGAGGACCAGGAGCTGGCCCACACCGCCGGCCTGCTCCACGACATCGGCAAGTTCGTGCTCCCCGACCACATCCTGAAGACGCGCGGCCGGCTCACGCCCGAGGACTGGGACCAGATCCGCCGCCACCCCGCCGAGGGGGCGCGCATCGTCTCCCAGATCGACGGCTACCGGCCGGTCGGGGAGATCATCCTCGCCCACCACGAGCGCATGGACGGCCTGGGCTATCCGCGGGGCCTGGTCGGCGAGGAGATACCCGTCATCGCCCGGATCATCGCCGTCGTCGACACCTACGACGCGATGACCGCGCGCGACTCGTACCGCGCTCCTCGCAGCTCCGCGGAGGCGATTGCCGAGCTGCGCCGCTGCGCGGGCTCACAGCTCGACCCGCACTTCGTCGAGCTGTTCATCGAGATGCTCGCCGACAAGGACATCGCCTACCGCCATGGCGAGGACGCCGACTTCGAGTCGGAGCTGGCGCTCGACAAGCGCATCCACGACTACGTCACGAGCGGCGCGATCACGGGCGCGATCAGCGCCTGAACGCGAAGCGGGCCCCGTGCGAGGGGCCCGCGGGCGAGCGTCGAAACGTGGGTCGAGGCTCGCCTGTTGAACTTTCTTCCCCTTGCTTAGCCGCGACGGACGCCCATTTGCTTCTCCTTCCTGCGTGAGGACCGGTTCTTCCTTCGTGCTCGGAAAAAGTCGTCCCAAACACAAAAGAAGTTGAGGCATCTTGACAAAACTTGGACAAACTTGCACGTCCTGACCTGAGTTTGCGATGAGGCGCCCACGGACACTCGCCCCCCTCGGCCAGCCAGGCTTCGGGCGGTTGTCCAGCGCCTATCTGGTGAACGAGCTCGGCAACTGGCTCGGCGAGGTGGCCCTCGCCATCGTCGTCTTCGACCAGACGGGCAGCCCGCTCGCCGTCGCTGGGCTCTTCCTCGCCATGCAGTTCGCGCCAGCGCTGGCCACCCCGCCGCTGATCGCGCGCATCGACGCGGTGGCCACCCGGCGGGCGCTGGCCGGGCTCTATGCGGCCGAGGCGGTCGCCTTCGTGGTCCTCGCCGCTCTGGCGTCCGGCGGCTCGCTCGCCCTCGCCCTGATCCTGGTCGTCGCGGCGATCGACGGCACCCTCGCGACCGCGGCACGGGCCCGCACCCGGGCCACGGGGGCCGCGATCCTGCAGCCCGCGGGGCTCCTGCGCGAGGGCAACGCCATCCTCAACTTCTGGTTCACGGCGGCCGCGGCGGCCGGGCCCGCGATAGCCGGCCTGGTCGTCACCATCGCCGGGCCGCAGGTCGCGCTGCTCGCCGACGCCGGCACGTTCCTGGGCGTCGCCGCCCTGCTCGCGACCTCCGGTCACCTCCCCGGCGCAGTCGAGGCCACGGGCGGCGGCTGGGCCGAGCGGCTGCGCCGCGGACTGACCTACGCGCGCGAGCGCCCGGTTCTGCGCCGCCTGCTGGGCGCCGAGGCGCTCGCCTTCGTGTTCTTCGCGCTCGTGCTGCCGATCGAGGTCGCCTTCGCCAAGGACACGCTCGATGCGGGCGACGCGGGCTACGGCTTTCTGCTCGGCGCCTGGGGAACCGGGATGGTCCTCGGCAGCGTCGCCTTCGGCGCGCTCTCAGGCGCCTCCCTGCGCGCGCTGCTCGCGGTCGGGACCCTCGCGATCGGGGTGGCCTACTGCGGGACCGGGCTCTCGCCGAGCCTGCTCGTCGCCTGCGCGTTCTCGGCGCTGGGCGGCGCTGGCAACGGCCTGCAATGGGTCGCGTTGGTGACCGCGGTCCAGGCGGTCACTGCGAGCGAGTACCAGGCCCGCGTGGTCGGCCTGCTCGAGTCGCTGGCGAGCGGCGCATCGGGCCTCGGCTTCCTGCTGGGCGGCGCCGTGGCCGCCGTGCTCACCCCGCGTGAGGCTTACGTCGTCGCTGGGGCCGGGGTGCTCGTGGTGCTCGCGATCGCCGCCAGCCGTCTGCGCCAGGCACGCTTCGATCCGGGATCCTCGGATCCAGGGCCGGCGCTCGCCGCCCCGGAGGAAGCCGCGGGCGCGGGCTGAGCCGGGGCGCCAACGGCCGCTCGGCGGGTCAGCTGGCGATCCGCTCCAGGATCGGCCCCGGGTCCTCGATCCCGAAGTCGTCGCGCAGGCGCGCCTCGATCTGCGCCGGGGTCGCCCCCGCCACCGCCATCTGGGTGGCGAGCAGAATGGCCGCCTCCGACGCCGGCGCGGCCGGGCCGTTTCGGGCCCGGTCACGCCCGAAGCGCGGCCGGCCCTCCTCGCCCCCGGTCGAACCGAGCGGCACGTTCTGCGGCGGCTGCGAGAGCGCGCCGAGCCGCTCGCGCAGGCCAGCCAGCGTGTCCCCCTCGGCTGGCTTCGGCTCATCAGCCGGGGCCGCAGCCTCGGCAGGCTGGACCGGCGCGGGCGCCGGTGCCGGTGTCTCGCCCGCGGTCGAGGGCGCGTCCGGCGCCTCGGCGCGCGGCCGCGCGGGCTCGGGTGCCTGCGGGCTCGCCGCGCGCGGCCTGGAGAGCGCGGCGATCTCCTCGTCGAGCATCGTGAGCAGGACGTCGGCCTGGGCGCGGATGCGCTCGGCCCGCTCGAGCAGCTCGGCGCTCAGGCCGGAGAGCTCGCGCGCCCGCTCCTCGACGATGCGCTGGACCTCGCCGTCCGCCTCCTCGATGCGGCGCTGGGCCTCGCGCTCGGCCTCCTCGAGGATCTCGGAGGCGGCCTTCTCGACCGCGGCGAGCACGGTCTCGAAGCGGCCGAGGCCGCCGCCCGTATCCGAGCCTGCGGCGCTCATCGCCCGCCCCCGCCGAGCGCGGCGGCGCGCTCGTTCAGCTCGCTCGAGAGCCTGCGCAGGGACCTTTCGATGCCGTCGATTCGCCGGGCGAGCGCGGCGCGCGCCTCGACCAGCTCGGCGCGGCGCCGGGCGCGAGCCTGCTCGCTCTCGCGCAGGCCGGCCTCGACCCGCGCCGCGGCGTCACGCCCGGCCTCGTCGACGCGATCGCGCGCGCGCTGGACGGCGCCCGCAAGCGCCTCGCGGACGCGCCCCGCCGCGTCGGATGCCTCGCCCCACGTCACAGTCCGGACATCGTACAGCCGCTGCGTGGGCCCGGCGAGGGCGCGCCGGGCAGGTGCAACCGCGCTGCCAGCGGCGCCCGGCACGGCGACGCTGCAAGATACTGCCCCCGTGCGCAAGCGCATCCTGCTCTCCCTGCTGCGCTCCGTGCGAAAGCGCCGCCCCGTGATCCTGCTCTATCACGGGATCGGGACCCCACGGCCCGAGCACGACCCGCACAACCTGCAGGTCGCCCCCGAGGCGTTCCGCGCCCAGCTCGAGCTCTTGCGCGAGGCGGGCTTTGGCTTCACCCGCGTGCGCGAGCTCGTCCGCGCGCTGCCCGCGCCCGGGCTCGCGGCGGTCACCTTCGACGACGGCATGCTGGACAACCTGACCACCGCCGCGCCGATCCTCGCCGAGCTCGGCGCGCCCGCGACCGTGTACGTGCAGACGGGCGCGATCGGCCAGCCCAACCCGTGGATGGATCCCGCCGCCGGGGAGCGGATGATGACCGCCGAGGAGCTCCGCGAGCTGGCCGCGCTCGGCTGGGAGATCGGCGGGCACACGGTCACCCACCCGGACCTCTCGAAGCTCGACCGGGACGAGTGCGTGGCGGAGATGGCCCGCGGCAAGGAGGAGCTCGAGACGATAATCGGGGCCGGGGTGGTGAGCTTCGCCTTAGGCGCGCCGCTGGCCGGCGGCGGCGAAGTAGTTGTCGAATGCGTAGAGGTGCGGCGTGAAGACGAGCGGGGTGCGCGGCCGCGCGACCCTCGCGAGGCGCGCGAGCACGCCGCCTTTGCTGCCGTGCGCGTGGATCAGGTCGGGGTCGAAGGCGCGCAGCGCGCGTATCACCGCGACGAGCGCCCGGGCGTCGGCGGCGGGGCGCACCGGGCGGATCATCGGAACCGGGATCACCCGCGCCGCGGCGAGCTCGGGGCGATCGGGCTCGAAGGGGCCGAGCACCGCGACCTCGTGGCCGCGCTCGGCGAGGTCGGCGGCGAGCGCGGCGACGTGCGCGAAAGCGCCGCCTCGGTCGGGCCGAAGGATCAGCGCGACCCTGGCCAACCGCTCAGCGGTCGCTGCCCGCCGGGTCGACCTACCGGGTGATCGAGCGCGCTCTGGCGCGGTTCGCCACGCGCGTGATCGCGGTCTGCGAGGCCGAGCGGCGCAACGCGGCCTCGGTCGGCCCGGCGTCCCGGGTCCGCGTCGTCTACAACGGCGTCGACCCGGTGCGCAGGGACGCGGTCCACCCCGCGCTCGCCGAGCTGCGCGCGGCGCACAGCTTCGTCGCCTGCGCGATCGCCGAGCTGCGGGATTCGAAGGGAATCGACGCGCTGCTTGAGGCGTTCGCCCGCGCGCGGCGCGAGGACGGCTCGATCAGCCTCGCGATCGCGGGCGACGGCCCCGAGCGCGCCTCGCTGGAGGCGCTCGCCCACCGGCTCGGGCTGGGGTCGGCCGTCCGCTTCCTCGGCGCCACCCCCGGTCCCGACAGCGTGCTGGCCGGCGCCGACGCGTTCGTGAACGCCGCCTACGCGGAGGCCTTCCCCTACACCGTGATCGAGGCCATGTCGGGCGGGGTGCCGGTGATCGCGACCGATGTCGGCGGCACGGCGGAGGCGATCGGGCGGCGTGGCGAGGCGGGCGTCCTGGTCCCTGCGCGCGACGCTGACGCGCTCGCGCGGGCGCTGCTCGAGCTCGCGCGCGACCCCGAGCGCCGCGCGGCGATGGGCGCGCGAGGGCGCGCCGAGTACGAGCGCCGCTTCACGCGCGAGCGGATGCTGGCCGGGATCCGCGCGGTGTACGCCGAGCTGGGCGCCCTCTGACGGTCGTCCGCGGCCGCGGGTTTTGTGCGTCAGCGCACAAAGCTTGCTTTCCGGTTCAAGGAATTTCGCGCGGACGACGAATAGGAGGTGTGGAGCCTTACCTAGTCGGGGGGAAGCCCCGCGGCGTCACGGCACGGAGGCCATGGCACGCGAGAGAGACCTGAACCGAGCATGACGCGCGCGCCGTCAACCGCGGCGATCGCGATCGAGGCCGCGGCCCTGGCCGCCGGCCTCGCGCTGACCGTTGCCATGGCGCCCGCGGCCGACTGGGACCTGGGCCTGCTCGCGATGCTCTTCGCGTTCGCGGTGATCTCCGACATCCGCCGCGTTGCCGTGCCCGCCAACCGCGTCTTCGCGTCCGGCAGCTTCCTCGCGATCGTCACCGCGGCGATCCTGCTGGGCGCCGCGCCGGCGGTGATCGTCGGGCTCGGCACGATCGCCGCGAGCTGGCTCTTCGAGCGGTACGCGGCGCCGAACCTGCTGATCAACTGCGTCGTCTACACGTGGTTCCCGCTGCTGGCCGCGCTCGGCTTCGACGCGGCGCGCGACGCCCTCGGGCTCACCCCCGACGACACCGGCTTCTACATCGCCGTGCTCGCGACGTTCGTGGGCGCCCTGCTTCTCAACTTCACGATGATCGCCGTGTACAACCGCTACGAGGTGGGCACGCCCGTACGCGAGGCCTACCGGGAGGTGCTGATCCCGATCCTCCCCTCCGAGCTCGCGATCGCGCTGCTCGCCGTCGGGATCGCCTTCGCCTACTTCGAGCTCGGCCTCGTGACGATCGCGATGTTCGGCGTCGCCCTCCTGATTTTCCAGTACCTGCTCGGCGCCCTGCTGACCTCGCAGGAGCGCGCCAAGGAGATCGAGCGCCGCGCGCACCAGCTCGCGGGCTTCCAGGTCGGGCTCCTCAGCACCCTGATGCGCACGCTCGACCTCCGCGACCGCATGACCGCCCGCCACAGCGCCGCGGTAGCGCGCTACGCGCGCGAGCTCGCCGCCCGCGCCGGGATGTCCGAGGAGGAGCAGGAGCTCGCCCACACCGCGGGGCTCCTGCACGACATCGGCAAGTTCGCCCTGCCCGACTCGATCCTCAAGGCGAACACGCCGCTCACCGAGCAGGACTGGGAGCTGATCAAGCGCCATCCCGCCGAGGGGGCGCGGATCGTGAACGGCATCGACGGCTACGGGCCGGTGAGCGAGATCATCCTCGCCCACCACGAGCGCATCGACGGGCTCGGCTACCCGTACGGGCTCTCCGGCGAGGAGATCCCGCCGATCGCCCGGATCATCGCGGTCGTCGACACCTACGACGTGATGACGGCGCGCGACTCCTACCGCGAGCCCCGCCCGCCCAAGGAGGCGATCGCGGAGCTGCGCGCGGTCGCGGGCACGCAGCTCGACGCCCGATTCGTCGAGCTCTTCATCGAGATGCTCGAGGAGCACAAGCTCTCCTTCCAGCACGGAAGCGACGCCGACTTCGAGGCGGAGCTCAACCTCGAGGCGCGCATCATCCGCCACGCGGCCGCGCAGTCCGCGAAGCGGCCCCTGTTCGCGGATTCCCCGGCGCCGCAGTGACCCGGCTTTCGCCCCTTCCTCCATCAAACCCCTAAACAGACCGGCGCGCGATCATCGCGATCGCGCGCCGGCGTGGTTACGACTGCTTTGGCCGTCCTGGCCCTGGTTTGATCAGCCCTTGCGGAAGCCCATGGCTGCACTCCTTCGCAGTGGTCGCGGGGACAACTCCAACGTGCGCCTCTGCGCCTCTCTCAGCCCTTCCGGAAGCCCATGGAGCACTCCTTTGCTCGTGGTTTGTGTGCAGACGTCGACGTCTGACGTAACCACAGGAACCGGCGTGTTCCCCAGGGCCCGCGCCGCGATCGCGGAACTTGCGGGAATTTCGTGAGGTCCGGGGGCCTAAAGCCCTAGGAGTGTCGTCCAGCCGAGCGGGCGGCGGGCGCTGCTAGCCCGCGCAGACCCAGGCGGAGGGGCCGGAGTCGGCCCAGATCTGGGCGGCGATGGCGTGCTGCTCGGCGGGCGAGGCCTGGTGCGGCAGACCCTTGCCGCCGTACGCCTTCCAGGTGGACGGCAGGATCTGGTAGGCGCCGCCCGCGCCCGTGGTCGGGTTGAGCGCCTTGAAGTTGCCGCCCGACTCGCACATCACGATCGCCTCGGGGATAGCCCAGTCGCCCATCCAGCCGGCGACCTTCCGCTGCGCCTCGGCCGCCGAGACCCGCTCGAGCTCCTGCACCTGTTGCGTCCAGCGCCCGATGCGCGAGCGCAGGCTCTCGATCGCGGCGAGCTGTGCCGCGCGCGCCTCCTCGAGCCGCGCGGCCTCGGCGAGGGCGCGGTCGCGGACGCCCGCGATCTCCGCGCGCGCCGCCTCGACGCGCTCGTTGAAGGCGTCGGCCTCGGCCTTGGCGGTCTCGACGCGGTCGACCTCGGCGTCGAGCTGGGCGCGCAGCTCGCGCACGCGCTCGACGAGGGCGCGGTCGGCCTCCTGGATGCGCCGCAGAAGCTCGGCGCGCGTCGCCAGATCGTCGAAGCCCTCGGCGTCGAGCAGGACGTCGATGCCGGCGGGGTCGTTCGACTTGTAGATCGAGACCAGCCGGTCGGCGAGCGCGTCCTGCGCCCGGCGGAAGCGCGCCCGGACCTCGCGCAGCGCGGCGCGGGCGTCCTCGAGGCGCTCCGCCAGCTCGGCCGCCCGCTCGCGGCCCTCCGCGAGGACCTGGGTGAGCTCCCGCTCGCGGGCCGCGGCCTGCTCGGCGCGAGCACGCGCTGCCGCGAGCGCGTCGGTGGCGCTCTGCACCGTGGCGGCGAGCTCCTCGGCCTCCGCCCGCGCCGACTCGATCTTGGCGTTCAGCCCCTCGATGGACTGCTGGGCGTCGGCGCGCGCGATCGGGATCGCGAGCGCGAGACCCGCGGCCAGGACGACCAGAGCCCGCACCGCCAGCCCCGGCAGGCGGAGCCGGCGCGAGCGTTCGGGGTCCGTCTTCTCGTCGTACCTGGAATCGTGCACTTGCGGGTCCCCCGCGAAAGAGCGGGCCATCGGCCGGGGGCGATGCTAACAAATCGTTAGCGTCCGCTAACGAAGTGCTTGCGAACGTTACATAATCCGGGTGACGGATTGCAGGGCGGCCGGTGGTTCGGGGCGGGATCTTGCATCTCGGCTCGCCGGTCGCCGGTTCGGCGGTACAAGCGAATAGGCGAAAGCCCGTAACCCATTCGGGCTACGAAACGGCCTCGCGGCAGACTCACCGACGCCAGCGCCACCGACGGGCGAGCGGCGACCGGCGGCTATCCCTCAGGCGGCTCGCGCCGGCTGATCAACCAGGCGCCGACGGCGAGCAGCGCGGCCAGGCCGATACCGGCGATGCGGATCTGCTTGCCGAACTTCCACCAGGCCAGCTGAACGGTGGCGCGACCGATCCACTCGTAGATGCGGGAGGAGATCATCCCCCGTCTGCTTCCCCGTCGCGGGCCGCGCGAATCCTGTGGGCCATGCGGCTTTGCAACGTGAACAGCTCGATGAAGCCCGGGCTCGCGTGCTGGGAGAACTCGCCGCCGGACTCCGCGAAGCCGGCGAGCGACTGGTCGTAAACCGCGTACGGGGATTGCCTGGCGATGACCCGCGCGGCGCCCTTGAAGAGGCGCACGGTGATCTCGCCGGTGACGTGGCGGTTCGCGCTCTCGATGTACGCGTCGAGGTCCTCGCGCAGCGGGTCGTACCAGAGACCCGAGTAGCAGAGGTACGCCCACTTGCGGTCGAGGATGTGCTTGAACTCGTTCTGGTGGACCGTCGAGACGAGCTTCTCGAGGTCGCGGTGCGCTTCGATCAGGATCGCGGCCGCAGGCACCTCGTAGAGGTCGCGCACCTTGAGCCCCACGACTCGGTCCTCGATGTGGTCGACGATCCCCACGCCGTGGCGCGCGCCGGCCTCCGCGGTGCGCTCGATGAGGTCGACGAGCGGCAAGCGCTCGCCGTTCAGCGCGACTGGGCGCCCGGCCTCGAACTCGATCCGCAGGTCCTCGGGCGCGTCGGGCGCGTCCTCGGGGGCAGTGACGAGGTTGAAGACGTCGTCGGGCGGCGGGGCGCTCAGGTCCTCGATCGCGCGGCCCTCGGACGAGCGGCCCCAGAGGTTGTCGTCGATCGAGTACGGGGGCGCTTCGGTGCCGCCCTTCACCGGGATCCCGTGCTCGCGCGCGTAGGCGATCTCCTCCTCGCGACCCATGCGCCACTCGCGCACGGGGGCGATGACCTTCAGGTCAGGGGCGAGCGTGGCGATCGTCGCCTCGAGACGCACCTGGTCGTTGCCCTTGCCGGTGCAGCCGTGCGCGATCGTGTCGCAGCCCGTCGCGCGGGCCTGCTCGACGGCGAGCTTGGCGATCAGCGGCCGCCCGAGCGCCGTGAACAGCGGGTAGCCGCCGCCGTAGAGCGCGTTCGCCTTGAGCGCCGGGAGCACGTAGTCCTCGGCGAACTCCTTGCGCGCGTCGACCACGACCGACTCGACCGCGCCCAGGTCGCGGGCCTTGCCGACGACGACGTCCCAGTCTTCGCCAGGCTGCCCGAGGTCGACGGTGAGCGTGACGATCTCCGCGCCGTACTGCTCCTGGATCCAGCGGAGCATCACGGAGGTGTCCAAGCCGCCCGAGTAGAGCAGCAGGACGCGGCCGACCTCGGCGGGATCGGCCTGGTAGGTAGCGGTGCGCGGGAAATCACTCGGTGCGGCCATCGGCCGCGGAAGTGTACGCGCCCGGCCGAAAGTGCGAGATGATGCGCACGGCATGCAGCGTGCGCTCCGCATCCTCTCGGTCGCGCTGATCACCGCGGGGCTCGTCGTCCTCACCGACGTCGGGGTCACGCTCGCCTGGAAGGAGCCGCTCTCGACGCTCTACGGCTGGCTCAAGCAGGACCAGGCCGAGGACGAGCTCAACGCGCTCTCCGACGATTTCCTGGAAGAGCATCCGTACATGGAGATCGACGTGAGCCAGGTCCCCGAACGCGCGCGTGAGCTCGCCAAGGCGTACAAGAAGAAGGTCAGGGACGGGCGCGGGATCGGTCGCATCAGGATCGACGAGATCGACCTCAACATGGTCGTCGTCGAGGGGACGGACACCGCCGCCCTACAGAAGGGCCCCGGCCACTACACGCGCGCGCCCGACCCCGACTTCCGCCGCCAGGGCGACGGGTCGGCGTTCCCGGGCGAGGGCCGCACGGTCGGCATCGCCGGCCACCGCACGACGTACCTGGCCCCGTTCCGCAAGCTCGATGAGCTCGAGCGCGGCGACGAGATCGTGCTCGAGATGCCCTACGCGACCTTCCGGTACGAGGCGATCGAAACGGACATCGTCTCCCCCACGGACATCGAGGTCGTGCGCAACACCGGCTCCGAGCGCGTCGTGCTCACGGCCTGCCATCCGCTCTACAGCGCCGCGCAGCGGATCGTCGTGACCGGCCGGCTGGCCTCGATCTCGCTCTACGGCCTCGACGAGCTCACCTGGTACGCACCCGGCCAGGGGGCGCGCCGGGGCGCGGGCGCCCGCCGGGCGCGCCTAGGGCTGCGCCTCGACGGTCGTCGTCTCGGTGACCGTCTCGGTGACGGTGGTCGTCTGCGCCTCGGTGACCGTCGTCGTCTCGGGCGGCGCGGTCTCCGTCTCGGTCTGAGTCTCGGTCTCCGTGACGGTCCGCGCGCGTTGCGGGCGGTCGTCGCGCGAGTCACCCTCGTCGCCGCTCGCCACGATCGCGAGCGCGATGCCCAGGCCGACGACGAGCGCGCTCAGGACGATCAGCGCCGCCTTGACGCCGCCGCTCATGCCCTCCCGGTCCGGCGACTGCCCGTAGGGCGGCCGGCCGCCGCCGTAGCCCTGTTGCTGGGTCGCGTAGGGATCGCGGTAGGGGTCCCGCTCCTCCTGCGGCTGCCCGTACTGCGGCTGGCGCCGCGGGTCGGGCTCCGGGGGCATGTGGCGTGTCGGATCGTCGTGCACGCGCGAACCATAAGCGCTGGACCCGACGCCACGCCGCTCAGCCCGCGCCCCCACCCACGGGCAGCCGCAGTGAAAGTTTCAGCCCACGCTGCCGGAAAGCGGCAACCACGGCTGAACGCGCGGAGCCCGGCCCGCTCCGTTCAGCCCACGTTGCCGGAAAGCGGCAATGAGGGCTGAATCCTGTCGGGGCGGCTGAGCGCAGGCGCGGCGCCTAGCCCCGAACGGACGCCCCCATGATCTCCAGCGCCCGGTCGACGTCGGCCGCGTCGATGATGAGCGGCGGGAGCAGGCGCAGCATGCCCGGGCCCGGGCAGTTGAGGACGAGCCCGTTCTCGAGGCAGCGGTCGCGCACCGCGGCGGCGTCGATGCCCTCGGCGAGGCTCACGCCGACCATCAGGCCGCGGCCGCGCACGTCGACGACCCCGTCGATCGCGCGCAGGCCGTCCATCAGGCGTCCGCCGAGCTCGCGGACCGAGGCGAGCAGCTCCTCGTCGCTCAGCACGTCGAGCGCCGCGAGCGCCGCGGAGGCCTGGATCGGCCCACCGGCGAAGGTCGAGCCGTGGTCGCCCGGCTCCAGGACGTCGCTGGCGCGTTCGCCGGCGATGATCGCGCCCACCGGCAGCCCGCCGCCGAGCGCCTTGGCTGCGGTGATCACGTCGGGCTCGACGCCCACGCCCTGGTACGCCCAGAGCGTCCCGGTGCGCCCCATCCCGGTCTGCACCTCGTCGAAGATGAGCAGCGCACCGGTCTCGTCGCACACCTCGCGCGCGGCCTGGATCACCTCGTCGGGGATCGGCCACACTCCGGCCTCACCCTGGATCAGCTCGAAGAAGACGGCCGCCGTGTTCTCGCTCGCCGCCGCCCGCAACGCCGCGGCGTCATCGCGGGGCACGTAGCGGAACCCGCGCGGCAGCGGTCCGAAGCGCTCCTCGTCGGCGAGCTTCGGGGTCGCGGCGAGCGCACCCAGCGTGCGCCCGTGGAAGTCCGAGTCGAGGCTGATGATTTCGGGCGTCTCCACCCCGCGCCGGTGGGCGTGCTTGCGCGCGATCTTGATCGCCCCCTCCGAGGCCTCGGTGCCGGTGTTCGCCAGGAACACCCGGCCGCCGAGGCTCGACTCGCTGAGCCGCTCGCTCAGGCGCAGCGCGGGCGCCGACAGGAACAGGTTCGACGAGCCCGCGAAGGTCGCGGCCTGCCTCTGGATCGCCTCGACGATCCGCGGGTGGCAGTGGCCCGCGTTGTGCACGGATAGGCCCGCGAAGAAGTCGAGGTACTCCTTGCCCGTCGAGTCCCACAGGCGCGCCCCCTCGCCGCGCACGAACTCCACGCCGGCGCGCGCGTAGGTGCGCATCGCGTAGCGCGCGTCCAGCTCGCGCAGCTCGTCCACTGAGAGCGCCGTCGTCATGGCGTGATCTTGGTCCCGACGCCCGCGTCCGTGAAGAGCTCCAGCAGCATCGAGTGCGGGCGGCGGCCGTCGACGATCTGCACCGAGTCCACCCCGCCGCGGATCGCCTCAAGGCACGCCTCGAGCTTGGGCCGCATTCCGCCGGAGACGCTCGGCAGCGCCTCCTCGACCTCGTCCGCCGTCGCCGCGGAGATCAGCGACGCGGGGTCGTCGGGGTCCTCGAGCCAGCCCGGCACGTCCGTCAGGAAGATCGCCTTGTGCGCGGGGAGCGCCGCCGCGACCTTGCCCGCCGCGGCGTCGGCGTTGACGTTGTACGAGCGGCCCTCGAGGTCCGAGGCGGCCGCCGCGATCACCGGGATGTAGTCGGCGGCGATGTGGTTGAGAACGCTCACGTCGACCCGGTGGATCTCCCCCACGTCGCCGACCTTGTCCGCGTTCGGCACGGGCCGCACGTCGAACATGCGCCCGTCCTCCCCCGAGAGCCCCACGGCGGGTTGGCCGTGGCGGTTGATCCGGTTGACGATGTCGGAGTTGACCTTGCCGAGCAGCACCATCTTCGCGACCTCGACGGTCTCCGGGTCGGAGACGCGCAGCCCGTCGACGAAGCGCACCTCCATGCCGAGGCGCTCCATGTACGCGGTGATGTCGGGGCCGCCCCCGTGGACGACGATCGGGTTCATGCCGACGTACTTGAGCAGCACGACGTCGGTCGCGAACGCCTCCTTGAGCGCCTCGTCGCGCATCGCCGCGCCGCCGTACTTGATGACGATCGTGCGGCCGTGGAACTGCTTGATGTAGGGCAGCGCCTCGAGGAGCGTCTCGACGGAGGCCACGCCCTCGGTTGTCCTGCGGGTCGGGTTCATGTCGTGTACTCGGCGTTGATCCGGATGTATTCGTGCGTCAGGTCCGAGAAGTAGACGTGCGCGCTCGCCCTCCCCCGCCCCAGGCGGATGCCGATCTCGGCCTCGCGCTCGTCCGAGCCGAGCTCCTCGTAGTCGATCGTCTGCGGCCCCGGCTCGGGCAGCTCCTCGCCCGCGAGCGCCATGCCCGCCGCCTGCGCGATCCGCCCCCAGTTGGGGTCACGCCCGGTGAGCGCGGTCTTCACCAGCGGCGAGTTGGCGATCGCGCGCGCCACGCGCTCGGCCTCCTCGGCGTCGGCCGCCTCGCTCACCAGCACGCGGCCGGTGCGCTCCGCGCCCTCGCCGTCGGCGACGATCTCGAGCGCGAGCTGCAGCAGCACGGCGTCCAAAAGGCCCTCGGGGAGCGGCGCGCCGGCGGCGCCGGTCGCCTGCAGGACGACCGTGTCGTTGGTGCTCATCTGCCCGTCGACGGTGATCCGCTCGAACGAGCTCGCCACCGCGCGGCGCAGCTCCGCCTCGGGCCGCTCGACGAGCGCGTCGGTCTGCACGAAGCAGAGCATCGTCGCGAAGCCGGGCTCGATCATCCCCGCGCCCTTGGCCTGCGCCGACAGGGTCACGCCGCCGCTGCGCACGGTCACCCGCTTCGGGAAGCGGTCGGTGGTCATGATCGCCTCGCTGAACTCCACCCCGCCGGTCGGGCTCAGCCGCTCGGCGGCCGCCCGCACGCCGCGCAGCACCGCGTCGACCTCCAACGGCACGCCGATCACCCCGGTCTCGGCCACGGCGACGTTCTCGCCGGGCACGCCCACGGACTCGGCGGCCGCGTCGCGCATCGCGAGCGCGTCGGCGATCCCCTGCTCGCCCGTCGCGGCGTTCGCGTTGCCGGAGTTGACCACGACCGCACGGATAGCGTCGAGCGCGCAGCGCTCGCGGCAGACGACGACGGGCGCGGCCGCGGCCGCGTTGCGCGTGAGCAGCACGGCCGAGCGCACCCCGGGCTCGTCGCAGACCAGAAGGCCGACGTCGGTCTTGCCGCCGCCCTTGAGGCCGCAGTGCACGCCCGCGGCCCGGAACCCGGGCGCGAGCTGCTCGGGAGCGAGCATCTCGACGCCGGCGGGCGCCTCCACCCAGCGCGAGCGGAAGAACTCCCCGACTTCAGGGGCCGCGCCCTCTGCCACCGCCCCCTCCATCGCCTAGAGGAGCCCCTCGGTCTCGTCGAGGCCCAGCATCAGGTTCAGGTTCTGCACCGCCTGCCCCGCCGCGCCCTTCCAGAGGTTGTCGATCGCGGCGAAGACGATCGCCTGCTCGCCGCCCTGCGCGAGCACCGGCTGGATCCGGCAGAGATTGGTCTCGCGCACGTCGAGCACGCTCGGCGGCTCGTCGGTGAGCTCGATGAACGGCTCGCCCGCGTAGCGCTCCTCGTACAGCGCGCGCAGCTCGTCCTGCTCCAGCTTGCGCGCCAGGTTCACATAACAGCTCGAGAGCAGCCCCTGGTCGAGCGGCAACAGGTGCGGCACGAACGTCACCGGCCCGTCCGCGCCCATCTCGCGCAGCTCCTGCTGGATCTCGGGCGTGTGGCGGTGGCCCGTGACCTTGTAGGGCTTGAAGTTCTCGCCGACCAGCGAGAAGTGCATGCCGGCCGCGCCCCGGCCCGCGCCGGAGACGCCGGACTTCGCGTCGATCACGACGCCCCCGACGAGCCCGGCCTCGGCGAGCGGCGCCAGCGCGAGCAGCGCGCAGGTCGGGTAGCAGCCCGGGTTCGCGATCAGCTCGGCGTTGCGGACGGCGTCGCGGTTGAGCTCCGTGAGCCCGTAGACCGAGCCCTCGAGCAGATCGGGCTCGCCGTGCGGGCCGTACCAGCGCTCGTACTCGGGCAGGTCGCGCAGTCGGAAGTCCGCGGAGAGGTCCACCACCTGCGCGCCCAGCCCGCGCAGCTCGGCGACCACGGGCGCGGCGGCGCCGTGCGGGTAGGCGACGATGGCGGCGTCGACCTCGTCGGCCTCGGCGAGGTCGAGCTCGGTGAGCTCGAGCGGCACGCGGTGCCTCGGGTAGATGTCGTCGAGCCGCTGCCCGGCCTCGCTGCGCGACGTCACCGCGACCAGCTGCAGGCGCGGATGGCGCCACACGAGGCGCGCCGCGAGCGCGCCGGCGAACCCGGTCGCGCCCGCGACCAGCACCCGCGCGGCGGGCTCGCCGGCGAGCGGCTGGCTCGCGATCGCCTGGGCGTTGGGATCACTCACGCAGCGACCCTCCGATCCCGCCGAGCGCGACGCGGATCGCCTCGCGGCGCTCCGCGACCTCGGCGTCGGTCAGCGTGCGGTCGGGGGCGCGGAACTCGAGCCGCAGCGCGAGGCTCTTGCGCCCCTCGCCAAGCTGCTCGCCGCGATAGAGGTCGAAGATGCGCGCGGCGCGCAGCAGCTCGCCGCCAGCCTCCAACACCGTCTGGCGCACGCGCTCCGCCGGTACGTCGTCGGGCACGACCACGGCGAGGTCCTGGAAGACCGCCGGGAAGCTCACGAGGTCCTCGTAGGTCTCGGCGCCCAGCGGGCTCGCGTCAAACAGCGGCGCCAGATCCAGCTCGGCCGCGGCCACGGGCCGGTTCTCCAGGTCCCACTCGCGCGCGACCAGCGGATGCAGCTCGCCGAGCCAGCCCACCGCGGTCCCCGCGATCTCAACCCGCGCGGCGCGGCCCGGGTGCAGGAACGGCTCGCTCGCCGGCGCGAAGGTGGGTTCGACCGCGAACCGCTGGCAGAGGGCCTCCAGCACGCCCTTGAGCGCGAAGAAGTCGGCGGCCTGGCCGGGTGCCCGCCAGGAGTCCGGCACGAGCTCGCCGACGGCGAGCAGGCCCAGCCGCAGCGGCTCGAAGGCGGGCGGCCCCATGCGCCCCGGAAACGCCCCCGCGACCACGCCGCCCTCGGCGGGCGCCGCCTCGGGCAGGTACACGCGCCCGGTCTCGAACAGCGCCACGGAGTCGATGTCGCGCGCCGTGTTGTGCTGCGCGACGTCAAGCAGCCCGCCGAGCAGCGTCGTGCGCATCACCGAGTTCTCCTCGCCGAGCGGGTTTGCGATCCGGATCACCCTGCGGCGCTCATCGTCGGCGGGCAGGCGCAGCCGGTCGGCGACCGACGGCGAGCCGAAGCCCCAGGTGATCGCCTGATTGAAGCCGAGCGCCGCCGCCTCGTCCTCGACGAGCCGGCGCAGCCGCTGCTCGCGGACCAGGCCCCCACGCTCGCCGTGCGCGGGCAGCGTGCGCGGCAGGCGGTCGAGCCCGTGCAGGCGCCCCACCTCCTCGATCAGGTCGATCTCGCGCGTCACGTCGTAGTGGCGCTCGGGGGTGACGGTCACCCGCAAATCCTCGTCGCCCACGGGCTCGACTTCGAAGCCGAGCCGCTGCAGGCCCTCGGCGGCCTCGTCGCGCGGGATCTCCACGCCGAGGATGCGCGGCACGCGCGCGCCGCGCAGCGTGAGCGTGTGCGGCTCGGGGATCTCGGCGGCGACGTCGATCGTGCCGGGCGCGAGCTTCGCGTCGGCGAGCTCGACGATCAGCCTCGAGGCCACCCGCTGTGCGCGGATCGTGAGCTCCGGGTGGAGCTGCTTCTCGAACCGCGACGACGCCTCCGAGCGCAGCCCGAGCATGCTCGAGGTGCGCAGGATGTTGACGCCGTTCCAGGTCGCGGCCTCGAGCAACACGCGCGTGGTCTCGCCCGAGACCTCGGAGACCTGGCCGCCCATGATCCCGGCGATGCCGCTGGGCTGCTCGCGGTCGGCGACCACGACCGAGTCCGTGTCGAGCGTGCGCTCGACGTCGTCGAGGGTGGTCATCCGCTCGCCGTCGCGCGCGCGGCGCACGATGATCGCGCCGCCGGGCACCCGGTCGAGGTCGAAGGCGTGCAGCGGCTGCCCGATGAGCAGCATCACGTAGTTCGTGATGTCGACGACGTTCGAGATCGGCCGCTGGCCGGCGGCCATCAGCCGCGCCTTCATCCACAGCGGCGAGGGACCCATGCGGACGTCGGTGAAGGCGCGCGCGGTGAACCGCGGGCAGAGCTCGGGGACCTCGACGGTCACCGAGGCGAGCTCGTGCACGTCGGTGGGGCCGGTCGCCTCGGCGTCGCGCTCCCACGGCGGGGGCGCGAGCGGCGCGCCGGTGATGGCGTGCACCTCGCGCGCTACGCCCCAGACGCCCAGGCAGTCCGGGCGGTTCGGGTTCAGGTCGAGCTCCAGGACCTCGTCGGAGATGGCGACGACGTCGGCGAGCGGGGTCCCGGGCTCGGGCCCCGCGCCGTCGGTGCCGAGCACGGCGATGCCGTCGGCGTCATCGCCGATCTCCATCTCGGCCTCGGAGAGGATCATCCCGTTCGACTCGATCCCGCGCAGCTTCGCCTTGCCGAGCTTCTGACCGCCGGGCATGACCGCGCCCGGCAGGGCGACCATCACGGTCTGGCCGGCCGCCACGTTCGGGGCGCCGCAGACGATCGTGCGCTCGCCGTCGCCCGTGTCCACCTGGCAGACGCGCAGGCGGTCGGCGTTCGGGTGCTGCTCGGCGCTCAGGACGCGCCCGATCACGAACCCTTCGGGCGAGGGCGCGCCGAACCGGGAGACGCGCTCGACCTCGAGCGCGCGCATCGAGAGCAGCTCGGCGACCTCCTCTGCGCTGAGGCCGGGATCGCAGTACTCGCGCAACCAGGAGAACGGGACCTTCACGGCATCACCTCATCCATCAGAACTGCTCCAGGAAGCGCACGTCGTTCTCGTAGAAGATCCGCAGGTCGGGCAGGCCGTGCTTGAGGAAGGCGATGCGCTCGATTCCCATGCCGAAGGCGAAGCCCTGGATCCGCTCGGGGTCGTAGCGGCCGTCCTGGACGAACCCGAAAACGTTCGGGTCGACCATGCCGGCGCCGAGGATCTCGATCCAGCCGGTGCCCTTGCAGACGCCGTCGCGGGAGCCGTCTGGAAGCTTGCCCGTGCCGTTGCAGCGGAAGCACGAGACGTCGACCTGCACGCTGGGCTCGGTGAACGGGAAGAAGTCGGGCTTGAGCCGGGTCTCGCGCTCGGGGCCGAACAGGGCGCGCGCCACCTCCTGCAGGGTGCCGGCCAGGTCGGCGAGCGTCACGTCCTCGCTCACCGCGAGCCCCTCCACCTGCGAGAACATCGGCAGGTGCGTGGCGTCCATCGTGTCCCGCCGGTAGACGGTGCCGGGCACGATCACGAACAGCGGCGGCTCGGACACCTCCATGGCGCGCACCTGGTTCGGCGAGGTGTGGGTGCGCAACAGCACGTCGCGCGGCCCGGGCGGCAACCCCTCCTCGTTGCGCACGCCCTCGGGCAGGCTCGCCGGGTCGACGTAGAAGGTGTCCTGCAGCATCCGCGCCGGGTGGCCGGGCGGATGGTTGAGCGCCGTGAAGTTGTAGAAGTCGTGCTCGACCTCGGGCCCGTCGAGGACGCGGTAGCCGAGCCCGACGAAGATGTCCTCGATCTCGCGCCGCGTCTGCGTGATCAGGTGCAGGTGCCCCGTGCGCACCGGGCGGGTGCCGGGCAGGGTCACGTCGACGCGGTCGGCCTCCAGCTTGCGCTGAAGCTCCTCCGCCGCGAGCGCCTCGTGGCTGCGCTCGAGCGCCTCCTCGAGCGCCCCCCGCACCCGGTTCGCCTCCTTGCCCACGGGCCCGCGCTCCTCGGGCGGCAGCGAGCCGATCCCGCGCAGGATCCCCGTGAGCTCCGACTTGCGGCCGAGGTACTTGACCCGCAGATCCTCGAGCGTGGCGGTGTCGGTGGCGGCTGAGATCGCCTCCGTCGCCTCGGCCTCCAGCTCCTTGATCCGTACCAGCGTGCTCATTCGTCCCCTCTTTCGGCGGTCGCCGAATTTATCCGCTCCAGCGCGATCGCCGCCGCCGCGGACACGTTGAGCGAATCCACTCCTGCGCGCAGCGGGATCGTCCACCGCGCGTCGCAGCGCTCGACGAGCTCCGCGGGCAGGCCCTCGCGCTCGGCGCCCAGGCACAGCGTCACGGGCGGCTCAAGCGGCGCGGGCTGATCGCCGCCTCGCGCGACGAGCGCGACGCGCGGCGCCGGCGTCTCGTCGAAGTCGGCCCGGACCGGGCGCACCGCGAACACCGAGCCCATGCTCGCGCGCACGGCCTTGGGCCCGTACGGGTCCGCGCACCCGGGCCCCAGGGCCAGCGTCCCCCCGACGAGGGCGTCGGCCGAGCGCGCGATCGTGCCGACGTTGCCCGGGTCGCCGACGCCGTGCAGATACACGCACGCCGGGCCCGCGGGCGCCCGCGGCTCGGGGATCGGCCAGACGGCGATCACGCGCGTGCCCGACCCGAGCGTCGAGGCCCGGGCGAGCAGTTCGGGCTCGACCTCCTCGCCGTCCAGCCCCGAGCCCGCCGCGACGAGGACGAACTGCGGGCGGGCGCCGGCCGCGAGGCCGGCCTCGAGCAGGTCCTCCCCCTCGGTCACGAACAGCCGCTCGCGCTCACGGTGCTTGCGCTGTCCGAGCGCCCGCACCAACTTGAGCTTCTCGTTGTCCTTGCTCGTGATCACCTGTCTTGTGTTCGTTTTTGGTTCGTCCAACAAAAAGGGCGCCTCGCTGGGCGCCCGGTCGGATTCGCTCGGCGGTCTGGGATCGGTCAGGCCGCCGCGGCCTCCCGGGCTACCTCCGCGAATCGGCGAAACGCCTCGGCATCGCGCACGGCGATGTCGGCGAGCATCTTGCGGTTGACCTCGACGCCGGCCTTCTTGAGGCCGTGCATGAACTCCGAGTAGCTCATGCCCTCGCGCCGAGCGGCGGCGTTGATGCGCACGATCCACAGACGCCGGAAGTCGCGCTTGCGCCTGCGGCGGTCGCGGAAGGCGTAGTTGCCCGACCGCATGACCTGCTCGTTCGCGAAGCGGTACGAGGAGTGCTTGCGGCCGTAGTAGCCCTTGGCTGCGTCCAGCGTCTTCTTGCGCCGCCGCTTGCGGGCGACGGCGTTCGTCGCGCGCGGCATCTAGCCCTGGCCTCCCAGCAGACCGCGGACGCGCTTGGCGTCCTGGGTCGAGATCTCCGAGGGGTTGGCCATCCGGCGCTTGCGCTTCGGCGACTTCTTCTCGAGGATGTGGCTCGAGTAGGCACGCCGCCCGCGCAGCTTGCCCTTGGCGGTCTTGCGGAACCGCTTCTTCGCGCCGGAGTGTGTCTTCATCTTGGGCATGCG
>DATCLC010000095.1:0-2715 GCA_036564135.1 Solirubrobacterales bacterium | reverse complement strand
GCGCGACGAAGCGGGCGACGTCGGCGCAGCCACGGCGGCGGCCGCGGACGGGCCCGGGGCTGGAGCCCGCGCGGCGGCCCGGGGCGGGCGCACCCGGCGCGAGCTGCCGCGCGGCGGGCGCAGCGTGCTGCCGCAGTACCGGCCGATCGGGTTCTACGGCGCGCCCCAGTCGCCCGAGCTGGGCGAGCTCGGGATCGGCACGCCCGAGAGCGCGGCCCGGCGTTTGCGCAAGCAGATTCGGCCGTACAAGGGGCTCGCGAAGAAGCCGATCTACCCCGTCTTCGAGCTGCTCGGGACGATCGCGCTCGCCGGCCCGGGGCCGGACGGCCTCTACCGCGCCCGGCAGCCCAACCGCATCATCCGCCGCTACGCCAAGGTCGCGCGTGAGCGCAGGTTCCTGCTGCTTTTGGACATCCAGCCCGGTCGCGCGCGCTTCATCGATGAGGTGAAGCACCTGCGCAAGTGGCTGCGCCGGCCGAACGTCTCGGTGGCGCTCGACCCCGAGTGGAACATGGGCCGAAACGGAGTGCCCGGCAAGCGCATCGGCAGCGTCCACGCCGGGATGGTCAACCGGGTGACGCTGTACCTGAACCGGCTGGTGCGCCGCCACCGGCTGCCCGACAAGCTCGTCGTGGTCCACCAGTTCACCGACTCGATGATCCGCGACAAACACAAGCTCAAGCGGCGGCGGTACGTGGACCTCGTCTTGAACGCCGACGGCTTCGGCACGCCCGCCCAGAAGCGCGCGAAATACAAGGAGCTCGCGCCGCGGAAGGGTTCGTGGAAGCGGCCCGGGTTCAAGCTCTTCTACAAGGAGGACACGAACCTGATGAGCCCGCGCGACGTCATGCGGCTGCGGCCGCGCCCGGCCTTCGTCGTCTACGAGTAGGGCCTCGTGCGGCGCCCAGGTTCCGCGCACCCGCCGGGCGGGAACCAGGGCGGTGTGGAGGCGGTTGACATCGAGGCGATCGAGCGGGCCGCACGGACCGTGGCCGGCCCCGCCCGGCGCACCCCGGTGCTCGAGCCCCGCGGCCTCGCCGAGCGCCTCGGCGGCAGGGTCGCGCTCAAGGCTGAGTGCCTCCAGGCCACGGGCTCGTTCAAGGTGCGGGGCGCGTTCGCGGCGCTGGCGGCGCTGGGCGACGACGAGCTGGCGGCTGGGGTCGTCGCGGCGAGCGCCGGCAACCATGCCCAGGGGGTCGCCGCGGCCGCGCGGGAGGCGGGCGCGCCCGCGGACATCTTCATGCCCGCGGAGGCCCCGCTCGCGAAGGTCGACGCCGTGCGCGAGCTGGGAGCGCGCGTCGAGCTCGTCCCCGGCGGCTTCGCGGAAGCCGAGGCCGCGGCGGAGCGCTTCGCCCGCGAGCGCGGGGCGGCGCTCGTTCCGCCGTTCGACCACCCGGCCGTGATCGCCGGGCAGGGGACGATCGGCTTGGAGATCGCCGACCAGGTGCCCGATGCCCGGCTGGTGCTCGTGCCAGTCGGCGGCGGCGCGCTCGCCGCGGGCACGGCGATCGCGGTGAAGTCCCGGCTGCCCGGCGTCCGCGTGGTCGGCGTGCGCGCGCAGAACCTCGAGTCGAGTGGCGCGCGGCGCACGATCTGCGACGGGATCGCGGTGAAGCGGCTCGGGCGGATCACGGGCCCGCTCGTCGAGGAGTGGGTCGACGAGCTCGTGGAGGTGAGCGACGACGAGGTCGCGGAGGCGATGGTGCTCCTGCTCGAGCGCGCGAAGCTCGTAGTCGAGGGCGCCGGCGCCGTGGGGGTGGCGGCGCTGCTCTCGGCGCGGGTGGCCCCCGCCGCCGAGGGCGCGACGTGCGTGGTGGTGTCGGGCGGCAACGTCGACCCGACGCGGCTCGCCGAGTGCATCGCGATGGGGGAGACGGCGGCGGGGCGGCGGCTCGTCGTCTCGGTCGTGATGCCCGACCGCCCCGGCGCGCTCGCGCGACTGTTGGCGACGGTGGCGGAGCGCGGCGCGAACGTCGTCGACGTGGAGCACGTCCGGGAGGGGCTCGACCTGCACGTGGGCGAGACGGGCATCACGCTCGTGCTGCAGACGCGCGGCCGCGAGCACTCCGCGGAGCTCGAGCGCGCGATCGCCGAGGCGGGCTTCGTGCGGCGCCCCGCGGCGCTGCCATCATCTGTGGTGAACCCGAGCGAGAGGTGACTGACATGCAGAGCGCGAACGAGACCGAGGGCAGGACGGAGCTCGCGACCTTCGGGGCCGGCTGCTTCTGGCAGGTCGAGGAGGAGTTTCGCCGCCTGGACGGCGTGCTCGATACGGCCGTCGGCTACATGGGCGGCCACCTCGAGAACCCCACGTACGAGCAGGTGTGCACGGGCACGACCGGCCACACCGAGGTCGCGCAGATCACCTTCGACCCCAGCCGGATCTCGTACGAGCAGCTGCTGGAGAAGTACTTCGAGATCCACGACCCGACCCAGCTCAACCGGCAGGGCCCGGACGTCGGCTGGCAGTACCGCTCGGTGGTCTTCGCCCACTCCGACGAGCAGGCCGACGCGGCGCGCCGGATGATCGAGCGCGTCCAGGGGCGCTTCGACAAGCCCGTCGTGACGGTCATCGAGCCCGCCGACACGTTCTGGCGAGCCGAGGAATACCACCAGTGCTACCTGCAGAAGCGCCGCGAGCGCGGCGGCCTGCTCTCCTCGCTGCTGCAGCACTGACCGCGCTCGCCCTGCTCGCCGCCGGCTGCGGCGACGAGG
>DATCLC010000094.1:0-8735 GCA_036564135.1 Solirubrobacterales bacterium | reverse complement strand
CTACAGCGTCGGGTTTCGGTCGCTACAGCTCGGGCGCTGCGCGCGAACGAGAATCGGGCTGAGTCGCGCGAGCTAAGGCGTCGCGCGCTACAGAATCGGGCTTGGGATCGCTACAGATCCGCTACAGAAGGCCTGCGAAACCCCGAGAAAGCCAGATTTCCGGGGCGCGGAACGCACGACAGTTAGACAGGACCAGCAGCGGCGTTTTTCTGGCGATTTCCTGCGGATTCTTGGTCTACTGGCGCCAGTTCCCGTCGACGCCCGTCACATACCGGGGGAGGGATTCGAACCCTCACGCCCCAAAGGGGCTCTTGCTTTTAAGGCAATAGCGTCTGCCAGTTCCGCCACCCCGGCGCGAGGGCGAGCGTAAACGCCGCCGACACAAATTATGGACCTGAGGGAGATCCTGTTACCGTGTCCTCTCAGAGTCGCTTTGGAGGCTTCAACCCTCACAGCCACGACTCGGCTCGGGCGGATCGTCAGGCGCTCCCCGCTTTTGCGCCTGCAAGGTGATGAACGGCTGATCGCCCTCACCCGCGCCGGCAACGACCGCGCGTTCGAGGCCCTCGTCGAGCGCTACCAGGCGCGTTTGGGCGCGTTCTGCCGCGGCATGCTCGGCTCGGCCGAGGACGCCGAGGACATCCTGCAGGAGGTCTTCGTCGCGGCCCACGCCGCGATCCTCGCCGACAACCGGCACATCAACGTGCGCCCGTGGCTCTACCGGATCGCGCGCAACCGCTGCCTGAACCACCTGCGCAAGCCGGTCGCCGAGGGGCAGGACTCGATGGACGTCCACCCGCATGAAAACGGCGTCTCGGTTGCCGAGCGCGTGCAGAAGCGGGAGGACTTCCGGGCGCTGATCGCGGACGTGCAGGAGCTTCCCGAGACGCAGCGCACCGCGCTGCTCCTCCGCGAGCTGGACGCGCTCAGCTACGAGGAGATCGCGGCCGCGATGGACACCACCGTGCCGGCCGTCAAGTCCTTGCTCGTCCGGGCGCGCATGTCGCTAGCCGAGTGCAGCCAGGCGCGGCACCTGACGTGCGACGAGGTCAACCTCGAGCTCGCCGAGGCCGCCGAGGGCCTGCGCAAGGTCTCCGGCCCGGTGCGCGTGCACCTGCGCCGCTGCGAGCGCTGCCGGCAGTACCGCGAGGAGCTGCGCCGCAGCGAGCGCTCGCTCGCCGCGCTCGCCCCGGTGGGGCCGTTCGGCGCCCTCATGCACGTGCTCGGCAGCAAGCTCGGCATCGGCGCGGGCACCGGGACCGCGGGCGGCACCGCGGTCGGCGGCGCCACCGCCGCCAGCTCCGGTGGCGCGATGGGCGTCGCCGCCGGAGGCGCGATCACCGCGATCGGCGGCAAGGCGGTCGCCGGGTTCGCGAGCGTCGCCCTGCTCACGGCCGGCGCCGTCGAGGTCAACCACCTCTACCGCGAGAAGCGCGAGCCCGCGACTCCGCCGGCGGCGAGCGCGCAGGCGAACCTGCCTCACAAGTCCTCGCCCGCCGGGGCGACGGGGAGCTGGGCGCCCGGGACGACCCCGTACGAGACGCGCACGATGCGCACTACGCGCGCGAAGCAGCCGGCCGCCCCCGCGTCGGCGAATCAGAACGCCCCCGAGACTTCCACGGCCCCCGAAGCCGCCACCACGCCGGCCACCGCGGGCACGGCCCCGGTCGCCCCCACGCAGACCGCGCCCAGCACCGAGACGCCGGCCACACCGCCGGCGACGAGCGCGCCTCCCGCGACGTCCGACACGGCCGTCACCGGCTCGGGTGAGAACGGCGGCGGCGTCGCCGGCCCCGGGGCGGGCGACTCGGGCGTCGTCCCACCCGCGGACCCGCCCCCCGAGGAGGAGCCTCCCGCCGAGGACCCGCCGCCCCCCACGTCCGACAAGTTCCCGCCCGCCTGGATCTCAGGCGCTCCCGGCACCGGCAGCATCAGCGCGCCCCCCGTGCAGGCGGAGCACGAGCCGGCCGAGGATCAGACGGGCGGCACGCCGGCCGCTGAGTAGCGGACCGCGCTTGGGGCCGGGCCGCGGGCCGCGGCCTACCCGGAGCTAGGCAACTCGACGCGCACGGTCGTGCCGCGGCCCAGCTCGGAGTCGATGTGCAACTCGCCCCCGGCCGCCTCGACGCGCTGGGCGACCGAGGCGAGCCCGATGTGCCCTGCTGCCAGCGCCTCGCGCGGCCGCTCCGGCGGCATGCCGCGCCCGTCGTCGCTGACCACGAGCTCGAGCCCGTCTCCGCGCGGGGCGAGCCGCAGCGCGACGTGCTCGGCGCCCGAGTGGCGGGCGGCGTTGGCGAGCAGCTCGCGGGCGAGCGCGAGCACGAGCTCGTCGTGGCGCCCGAGGGCTTCTGGATCGATGTCGACCTCCACCTCGAAGTCGCCCTGGCGTCCCGCCTGGCGGGCGACCGCGCCCAGCGCCTGCTCCAGGCCGCCGCGCTCGAGCGTCACGGGATGCAGCGCGAGCATCGCCTCGCGCAGGTGCGCGATGGTCGCGCTGACCACCTCGTGGGCGCGCGTGACGCCGGCCCGCCCGGGCGCGGCCTCGATCAGGTCCTGGTTGGCGGCGAGCAGGCTCTGCAGGGCGTCGTCGTGGATGAGCTGCGCGATCCGGCGCCGGGCGCGGTCCTCCGCGTCCATCACCTGAGCGACGAACTGCTTGCGGGCCTCGAGCTCGCTGCGCAGCCGCTCGACCTCGGCCTCGAGCTCGGCGATTCGCGCGCGCAGTGCCTCGAGCGACTCGTCGCTCACTCGATGAGCCCGCGGCGCATGGCCTCGGCCACGGCGGCGGCGCGATCGGACACGCCGAGCTTCTCATACAGCGTGTGCAGGTGGGTCTTCACCGTCGTGGTGCTGAGGTGGATCCGCCTGCCGATTTCGGGAGCGCTCAGCCCCTCGGCGATGAGCTTGAGCACCTCGTGCTCGCGCGGCGTCAGCGCCGGCCGCCCGTCGGAGCGCTCGCGCTGCTGGATCTCGCGGGCGAGCCCCGCCTGCACCTCGGGGGCGAGCGCGGTGCCGCCGCGCGCGATCGTCACGATCGCGTCGCAGATCTCCTGCCGGGACGCCTCCTTGGAGAGGTAGCCGCGGGCACCCTCGGCGACGGTGCGGTACGCGAGCTCGGACTCCATGAAGGCCGAGAGGAAGAGCACCTCGGTCTCGAGCCCGTCGCGGCGGATCGCGGCCAGCACCTGGGTGCCCTCGAGCTCCGGCATGCGGATGTCGAGCACGGCGACGTCGGGCTTCGTCTCGCGGATCAGCTCGAGCGCCTCGCGGCCGTTGCCGGCCTCGCCGACGAGCTCCAGGTCGGGGCGCTCCTTGACCGCGCGCACGATGCCCTCCCGGTAGATCGGGTGGTCGTCGGCGACCAAGACGCGAACGCGTTTCGACTGGCTGGTCACGAGGCGAGTCTAGAACGCGCGCCCCGCCGTAAGGGCGCCCCGGAGCGCGGTCCCAAGCGCGGGGACCGAAAGCATCCTGCTCAACGGCCCCGCGCTTGGCACCGCCGCTCGGGACCCCTCAGCCGCCTAAAGGTCGGGTTGTAGGTGGAAATACCCGGAGCCCCAGCTCGAGGTCTTCCCTGACTTCGAGCTGAGGCGTCCGGATACGGGACAGGGCGCCTATGTGGGTCCCGCGGGACGGCGGGACCTGGGCGTCCATTACGCCACCGGTGTTCGCGTCCGGCTCCGCCCCGGCGTCTCCGACTTCCAGTCTTCGATCCGCCGTGGCTGTTTGGGGGCTGTGGTCCGATGTCGCTCCCAATGCGAGCCGATCGCATCCCCGATGGCGGGGGTTAGGGGGTGCGTAAAGGGTGGAGCAAACCCGGCGGATCCACATCATCCGTCCGGGCGGTGGACCGGATGAAAAACGCCTCCCCCGATCGGATGAGATCAGCGCGATTTTGTGGCCGGGCACGAAACCGGCCGCGACCGCTTTCGGCCACATCCCAAACGCGCCGCGAAGCCGCGAAAGCACTCGCCCGCAACGTTCAGCCCTGGCCTCCGGAAAACGGCAGCCAGGGCTGAACGTGCGGGGTGCGGCCGACGCCGGACGGGTCAGCTCGACCAGGTGCCGCCCGGCTCGAGAATCACGACCTTCGAGGAGGTCGCGGACTCGACGTCCCGCTTGAAGGCCTCCGCGTCGGTCTCGATCGGAGGGAAGGTGTTGAAGTGGCACGGGATCACCGTCGCGGCGCCGATCAGCTCGGCGGCGTAGGCGGCATCGTGGCGGTCCATCGTGTAGTGGCCGCCGATCGGCAGGATCGCGACGTCGACGCCGTGGCGCTTGCCGATCAGCGCCATGTCGCCGAACAGGCAGGTGTCGCCCGCGTGGTAGACGGTGACGCCGCCGATGTTGATCACGAGCCCCGCGGCCTGGCCCACGGGCACGCCGTACTCGGCGCTGAACGGGGACTCGTCGGAGCCGGGCATCGTGTTGCTGTGGAAGGCCTGGACGAGCTTCACCCAGCCCCAGTCGAAGCGCACCGTCCCGCCGAGGTTGGGGTCGTGAACGCTCTCAAGCCCCCTGTGCTCCAGCCACTTGGCGACCTCGACCTGAGCGACGACCTCAGCCCCGGTGCGCTTCGCGACCGTGACCGCGTCAGCGATGTGGTCGGCGTGGCCGTGCGTCATGCACACGTGCGTGGCGTCGACCTCCTCGGCGCTCGCAACCGCAGCCGGGTTGTTCGGCTTGAGGAAGGGATCGACCAGCACCCGCGCGTTGCCATCGCTCAGCTCGAAGCACGAGTGCCCGTGCCACTTGATCTCCATCGTCGGTCACTCCTCCTGTGTAGGTCCTAGTTCCTCTCTCAAAGCCCAGCCGACCGCGACGCCCACGAACATCGACACGCGCGCCTCCTCGGCGAGCAGCGTGCGGATCCGCCGGATGCGCTCGCTTGGATCCTCCGACCCCAGGGCGTCGCGCACGGCCGACTCCTGCGATTCCCCGAACCAGCCGCCGGCCTCGAGCGCGCTCGCGAGCACACGCTGCAACGCCGGCGCCACCTTGGCGACGAGCGCCTCCGCCTCGCGGAAGCGCTCGGGATCGGTGAGCGCCTCGACCGCGGCCTCGAGTTCCTCGTCGCTGTAGCGACCGGTCATGGGCGCCCAACATATCCGGGGCGGCGCCTACGACCGCCGCTCATACAGGTGCAGGCGGAAGTAGAAGCCGTAGCCGAGCCGGGCGTAGACGGGCTCGCCCATGGCGGATGCCTGCAGCGTGCTGGTCCGCATCCCGCGGCGCTTCCCCTCCCGGAGCGCCGCGGCGAGCAGCCGGCTCGCCAGCCCACGGCCGCGAAAGCGCTCGCGCGTCGCCACGAAGTGGATGCTGACATCGTCTTCGTGGTCGATCGTCGCGATCACCGTCGCGGTCTCGCCGTCGACCCGGGCCCGGTAGAGCCGCACGTCGACGTCCGCCGGGATCCCGGCGAACGCCGCGGCCATGCCCTCCCCCTGCGGGAACCCGTAGGCCGAGTCGTTGATCTCGCCGAACTCCTCCAGCGTCGCCTCGTCGTCCCAGTCGAGCTCGCCCTCCGGTGGGCCGTCGAACCCGGCGAGGTCGATGCTCATCGCAGCCGGCTGCCCGTCGAAGGCGTGGCCGCGCGCCGTGAGCAGCCCGATCGCCTCGGCGTCGAACTCAGGGACCCACACCGTCCATGCCCGCACCCCGGCCCGCTCGTAGGCACCGGCGAGTTCGTCGTAGCGTGCGGCGAGCGCGTCGGCGCTCTCGTACACCACGGAGTTGACGACCGACCGCTGCGGGGTGGCCGGCACGATCGCCGCCGTGATCCCGTCCCCCTCCCAAAGGCGCGCGCCGGGGCTCGCCGCGGCCATCCAGCGCCCGACCTCGCGCAGGCAGCGGTGCTGGAGCGCGAGCTTGTCGGCGCGGCTCATCGCTTGCGCGCGATCAAGAGCCCGTCGGCGATGCCGACCATCGCCGTATCCACGCGCTCATCGGCGGCCACCCTCTCGTTCGTGGCCCGCAGCCCGGCGACGGACTCGCGGCGCCCCTCCGGGACCTCGTCGTCGGGCGCGTTGATGTAGCCCGAGGCGAGCACGTTGTCGAGCAGGATCAGCCCGCCGGGACGGGTGCGCGCCAGGGCCTCCTCGTAGTAGTCCGGATAGGTCCGCTTGTCGGCGTCGATGAAAACGAAGTCGAACCGCTCCTCCCGAGGCAGCGAACGGACCGTCTCGAGCGCCGGACCCACCCGAATCTCCACCCGTTCGGAGAGGCCGGCGTCCGCGATGTTGCCGCGCGCCCGCTCGGCGTACTCCTCGCTGAGCTCGCAGCAGAGCAGCCGGCCGTCCTCGGCGAGCCCCCGGGCGATGCAGATCGCCGAGTAACCGAGGAAGGTGCCGATCTCGAGCGCCTCGCGCGCGCCGATCGCGCGCGCGAGCAGCGTCATGAAGGCGCCCTGGTCCGCCGCGATCTGCATCGAGGCCAGCGAGCCCATCGCCAGGGCGTCGCGCTCGATGCGCTCCAGCAGCGGATCCTGCCGAGCGCCGTGCTCGACCATGTACTGGTGCAGCCCCTCGTCGAGGGGCGTGAATTTGCTCAAACGGGCGTCCTCCTCCGCGCGGCGAAGAGCACGAGGCCGGCCAGGATCGCCCCGGCGAGGGCGGCCCACGGGTCGGCCATGTCATCGAACAGCGGCAGGAGCAGCACCACGGTAGCGGCCACGCCGACCGCGATCGGATCGTACGCGTTCTCGGGATGCGCGCGCCGGGCGGGCTCGCGCGCCACGACGTACGCGGCGATCAGGCCCAGGGCGATCGCGTTGCCGCCCGCGACCAGCGGCAGGCCGTCCCCGAACTCCATCGCGATCCGCTCGGCGGCGAGCGCGCCGACGGCGCCGACGACGATCACGAAGAGCAGCGCGAGCAGCGCCCCGAAGCGCCGCTCGACCGGCGGGAGGAAGATCGCGATCGCCACCCCGCAGACGAACAAGTACCCGGCGTCGTCGTAGACGAACGGGGCGGCCGCGTAGCGCCAGACCTCATCGCCCACGGGCCCGACGACCGCGCCCAGGTCGTAGATGCCGAGGCTGGTGGCCGCCACCAGCACGTAGGTGACCGCCGACGCCAGGATCACGGCGCCGGTCGCGAGCGGCTTGTTGCGCAGCTCCCGCCGGCGCTCGGCCCGCGCTTGGCGGCGCTCCCGGCGCTCGGCCGACTTGCGCAGGCGCCGCTCCCGCCGACCCTCGCGGACCTTGATCTCGTCGCCCTCGCGCTCGAGCTTCGGCGCGCGCTTGCGAAGGCGGGTGCCGCAGTAGGGGCACTCGGTGACGTACGGGCTCACCTCCGAGCCGCAGTTGCGACAAACGACGCTGAGCTCCGGCGTGCCCATCTTGAGCCGAGGATACCCCTCCCCCGCCGGATCGACCAACGACCCGGAGACCCTCAACGCGACTCCGGGATGACCAACTCGCTCGTCAGCTTGCGCAGGTCGTGGTGGTGATCCCACGAGGCGAGCTGGCGGCGGGCGCCCGTGCCCGTCGCGAGGATGTCCCAGACCGCCTCCAGCATCGGCGCGCAGCCGAGCTCGGAGGCGTCGGTGCCGAGCTCCTCGAGCAGGCGCTCGGCGAGCACCGGAGCGGGCACGTGGTGCCCGGCGCGGAAGTCGACGAGCTGGCCCTCCATACCCCGCAGGGCGGCCCGCACCTTGTTGTCGTCGATGAGCTCGGTCGGGTACTCGACGAGCGGCTCCTCCGCGTCGTACAGCTTGCTGAGCCGGCGGGCGAGCGAGACGATCAGCGCCGCCAGCGCGAGCGTGTTCTCAACGCTCGTCTGCTGGTCGCAGATCCGCGTCTCCACGGTGCCCAGGCGCGGGTGCGGGCGCACGTCCCACCACAGATAGGTGTAGTCCTCGATCGCCCCGCTGCGCACCATCGTGTTCACGCGGTGCGAGTAGATCTCCCAGGTCCCGTAGTGCGGCGGGATTCCCTGCCGCGGGAAGCCGCGGAAGATCGGGATGCGCGAGGACATCATCCCGGTCGCCTCGCCCCGCCAGAACGGGGAGTTGACCGAGAGCGCAAGCAGCAGCGGCAGGTAGCGGCGGATCCCGTCGGCGACGTAGATCGCGCGGTTAGCGCCCTCGATCGCGACGTGCACGTGGGTGCCGAAGATGAGCTCCTGGCGGGCGATGTGGCCGAGCTCGGCGATCAGCTCCGCGTAGCGCGGCCGGTCCACGATGAGCTGGTCCTCCCAGAGCGCGAACGGGTGCGTGCCAGCGGCGCCGACCAGAAGGCCGCGCTCGGCCGCGAGCTCGGCGACGAGCGTGCGCAGCCACCGCAGCTCCTCCCCCGCCTCGCGGACGCCCGCGCAGGGCTTGGTGGCGATCTCGAGCACCGACTGCATGAGCTCGGGCTTGATCTGCCCCTCCGCTTCCGGCGGGACCGCCGCGAGGATCGCCTCGATCTCCTGCGCGAGGTCGAGGCTGTCGGAGCGGAGGAGCATCAGCTCCTCCTCGATTCCGACTGTGAAGGGCGGTCCGTTGAAGGCGTGCTCGAGCATTGGATTCCGCGCGCCCGGACACGCGCTGCGGCCTATTATCCGCACACGGCCACCCACAAACCAGAGAGGACGCTCGTCTAGGCATGGAACTCACCACAGCAACCCAGCAGAAGTCACTCCTCGACACGCTGAACCCGGGCAAGCGCACCCGCCTGCGCCGCCTGCTGTACGAGTTCGGGCCGGGCAACGGCACGCTCATGCTGCTGCCGATCGACCAGGGGGTGGAGCACG
>DATCLC010000093.1:0-3809 GCA_036564135.1 Solirubrobacterales bacterium | reverse complement strand
CGTGCAGCCGGATGCGCTTGTGGTCGCCGTGGAAGGGCATCACGTAGCGCGGCCGCGTCAGGTTGAGCATCAGCTTGAGCTCCTCGCGCGAGCCGTGGCCGGACACGTGGATTGGCGCGTCGGCCGGCGTGATCACGCGCGCGCCGATCTCGTAGATGCGGTCGATGGTCTCGTTGACCGCGCGCTCGTTGCCCGGGATCGCGGTCGCCGAGAAGATCACCGTGTCGCCCGAGTGCAGCTCGATGTCGCGGTGGTCGTTGAACGCCATCCGCCGCAGCGCCGAGAGCGGCTCGCCCTGGCTGCCGGTGGAGATCGCGATCACCTTGTGGTCGGGGTAGTCCTCGATCTCCTTCGGGTGGATGATCATCCCCTCGGGCGCGTGCGCGATCCCGAGGTTGGTCGCGATGTTGAAGTTCTTGCGCATCGAGCGCCCGACGAGCGCGATCTTGCGGTCGAGCCCGACCGCCGCGTCGATCACCTGCTGGACGCGGTGGACGTTCGAGGCGAAGCAGGTGACGATGATGCGCCCCTCGCAGCGCGCGAACTCGGCGGCGAGCGCCGGGCCGACCGTCGCCTCCGACGGCACGACGCCGGGGCGGTCCGCGTTCGTGGAGTCCCCGCACAGGCACAGCACGCCCTCCGACCCCAGCTCGGCGAGGCGTGCGATGTCCGCCGGCCGGCCGTCGATCGGGGTCTGGTCGAAGCGGTAGTCGCCGGTGACGAGGATCGCGCCCAGCGGTGTGTGCAGGGCGACGGCGCGGGCGTCGGGGATCGAGTGCGACATGTGGATCGTCTCGATCTCGAACGGCCCGGCGCGGAAGCGCTCGCCCGGGTCGACCACGTTCAGGTCGGCGTCGCGGATGCGGCGCTCCTCGAGCTTGGACCGCACCAGCCCGATCGTGAGCGCGCCGCCGTAGATCGGCGGGCGCACGTCCAGCTCGCGCAGGACGAACGGCAGCGCCCCCACGTGGTCCTCGTGCCCGTGGGTGAGCACGATCGCCTCGATGTCGTCGGCGCGGTCGCGCAGCGACGTGAAGTCCGGCAGCACGAGGTCGATGCCGAGCATCTCCGACGTCGGGAACATGAGGCCGGTGTCGACCAGCACGATCCGGCCCTCGAGCTCGAAGGCCGTCATGTTCTTGCCGATCTCGCCGAGCCCCCCGAGCGGGAGGATGGTGATCCGCGTGCTCACGCCTTCCCCGTCGCCAAAGCTCCGTGTGCAGCCAGCGCCTCGCGGATGCGCGCCCGCTCCTCCTCGGTCGCGGGCACCATCGGCAGGCGCAAGCGGCCGTCGGACAACACTCCGGTGAGCTCGAGCGCCGCCTTCACCGGGATCGGGTTCGTCGTCACGCTGAGCGCCGCGTAGACGTCGCGCAGGGCGGCGTCGAGCTCGCGGGCCCGCTCCCAGTCGCCAGCCATCGCCGCCTCGTAGACGGCGCGCATCTCGTCGCCGACCACGTGGGAGGCCACCAGGATCCCGCCCTCGCCGCCGGCCTCGAGGCAGCGCAGGAAGACGTCGTCGTTCCCGGCCAGGAGCGTGAGCCCCTCGATCGGCTGCACGTCCTCGTTGTTCGCCTGCTTGACCGCGACGACGTTCGGGATCTCCGCGGCCAGCTCGGCGAGCAGGGCCGGCGGGACGTTCACCACCGCGCGCGAGGGGATGTTGTAGAGGACGACGGGCAGGGGGCCCGCGGCCTCGGCGGCGGCGGCGAAGTGGGCGCGCAGGCCGCGCTCGTTCGGCTTGTTGTAGTACGGCGTGACCACGAGCACCCCGTGGGCGCCGGCCTCGCGCCCGCGCTCGGTGAGCTCGACGGTGTGGGCGGTGTCGTTGGACCCGCTGCCGAAGATCACGGTCGCCTCGTCGCCGACCTCCTCGAGCACCGCCTCCAAGAGCGCGACCTTCTCGTCGTCGGTGAGCGTGGGCGACTCGCCGGTGGTGCCCGCCACGACGAGGCCGTGGGAGCCGTGCCGGACGAGGTAGCGCGCCAGCGCCCGCGCCGCCGGCAGGTCGACGGCGCCGTCCGCCCCGAAGGGCGTCACCATCGCCGTGATCACACCTGAGATCTCGCGCACCGGTCGATTATCCCCCATCGTCCGCCGCCGCTCAGAGAACGTTCTCCAGGCCGACCACGAACCGCTCGGAGAGAGCGCCCACCCGGCGCACCGCGAGCAGCACGCCCGGCATGAACGAGCGCCGGTCGATCGAGTCGTGGCGGATCGTGAGCGTCTGCCCCTCCCCGCCCAGGATCACCTCCTGGTGGGCGACCAGCCCGGGCAGCCGCACCGAGTGGATCGGCTCGTGCACGTTGCCGCCCGCGGCGCGGATCAGCTCGGCGGTGCGCTTCGCCGTGCCCGAGGGGGCGTCGAGCTTGCGGTCGTGATGGAGCTCGACGATCTCGACCTCCGGCATGTGCTTGGCCGCCTCGGCGGCGAACCGCATCATCAGCACCGCGCCGATCGCGAAGTTGGGCGCGACGAGCACGTTCGCCTGGGAGCCCTGCGCCGCCTCGCGCAGCGGCTCGAGGTCGAAGCCCGTCGTGCCCACCACCGCGTGCACGCCGGCCTCCAGGCAGGCGCGCACGTTGCCGGGCGCAGCGGCCGGCGTCGAGAAATCGACGACGACGTCGGCGTCGCCCAGAAACTCGGCGAGCTCGGCGCCCAGCGCCGGGTCGGCGCGGCCGACGAGCTCCATGTCGTCGGCGCCCTCGACCGCCTCGCAGGTTGTGGCGCCCATCCTGCCGGCGGCGCCGGAGACGACCACGCGAATCACGCACCCACCTCCCCTTCTCGAATCAGCTTGCTACCAGAGCCTCGGACACCGCTCCGGTCGCGGCGCGGAAGCGCTCCTCGTCGCGGCCGATGCAGGCCGCCGAGAAGCGGGCCGGGTCGTACAGCTCGCGGGCGAGCTCGACCACGTCCTCCGCGGTGACCGCCTCGATGCGCGCGAGCATCTCGTCGACCGACAGCACCGGCAGGCCGAAGAGCACCGAGCGCGCGATCCGCGACATCCGCGCGGCCGTCGACTCGAGGCTCAGCACCGTGCGGCCCTTGACGTGCTCCTTGGCGCGCTCGAGCTCGGGGCCCTCGATCCCGCCGTCGCGCAGCGACGCGAGCTCGCGGCCGATGATCTCGCACGCCTCCGTGACGTTGTCCTCACGGGTGCCCACGTACATGGCGACCGTGCCGCCGTCCAGATACTGCTCGGCGTACGAGCCGACCGAGTAGGCGAGGCCGCGCTTCTCGCGCACCTCCCGGAAGAGCCGCGACGAGACCGAGCCGCCGAACGCCGAGTCGAGCACCGAGAGCGCGAAGCGCCGGTCGTCGCCGCGGGCGATGCCCGGAGCGCCGAAGCAGATGTGGTACTGCTCGGTGTCCTTGCGGTGGAAGCGCAGCCGCGGCCTGAGCTCTGGCTCCGCGTCCCGCACGCCGGGCTCGCCGCCCCGCTCGGGATCCATGAGCCGCCCCGCGAGCTCGCAGATGTGGTCGTGGTCCACGTGCCCCGCGACGGCGACCACGAGGTTGCGCGCCGCGTAGCGCTCGCGGTGGTACGCCTGGATCTCAGGAACCGGGATCGAGGCGATCACGTCGGCGGAGCCGATCACGCGGCGCCCGAGCGGGTGGTCGCCCCAGATCGCCTCCGCGAGGAAGTCGTGGACGCGGTCGGACGGCTCGTCCTCGTACATCGCGATCTCCTCGAGCACGACCTGGCGCTCGGAGTCGACCTCCGGGAAGGTCGGCCCGAGCACCATCTCCGCCATCAGGTCGAAGGCGCGGTCGGTGTGCTCGTCGAGGAAGCGGGCGTGGACGTG
>DATCLC010000092.1:0-6676 GCA_036564135.1 Solirubrobacterales bacterium | reverse complement strand
AGCTCGACCCCGAGCGCGACAAGGACTCCCCCGCCCCCTACAACGAGCTGCAGGTCACCCAGGAGGAGGCGATCCGCCACTGCGTGGAGTCCGCCGGGCGTTCGCTCGTCGTGCTCTCGGGCGGCTCGAAGGTGGACGACGAGAAGCTCCTGGAGCAGACCCGGTTCATCATGCAGGCCGGCGGCTCGGGCGTGATCTACGGCCGCAACATCTGGCAGCGCGAGTGGTCGCAGGCGCTCGAGATCATCGAGCAGATCAAGGAGACCCTGGTCAGCTCGGTGACGCGGGTTCCGTGAACCCCTCGGCCGCGTCAGCGATCGCGACGCGGGTTGCGATCGGCGCCGACCTCGGCGGCACGAAGGTTGCCGTCGGGGCCGTCGACGCCGATCAGCGCGTGCTGGGGCGCTGGCAGGCACCGAGCGTGGGCCTCGACCGCGAGACGCTGCTCGCGCGGATCGAGTCCCTGCTTGCCAGCGCCCTGGAGGCGCACCCCGAGGCCGGGGCGATCGGCCTCGGCCTCCCCTGTGCCATCGACCACGAGCGCGGCGTCGCGCGCAGCGCGGTCAACCTGCCGCTCGCCGACGTCCCGATCCGGGACCGCCTCAGCGAGCGGCTCGGCGTCCCCGTCTTCCTCGACAACGACGCCAACGTCGCAGCGCTCGCCGAGCACCGCTTCGGCGCGGCGCGCGGCGCGCGCAACGCCGTGATGCTCACCCTCGGCACCGGCGTCGGCGGCGGCGTCGTGATCGACGGGGAGATCTTCCGCGGGCGGGGCGCGGCCCCCGAGATCGGCCACATCGTGGTCGACGTCGACGGGCCGCCCTGCCAGGGGACCTGCCCGAACCGCGGCTGCATCGAGGCGCTCGCCTCGGGCAGCGCGATCGGGCGCGAGGCCCGCGCGGCCGCCGAGGCCAACCCGGACTCGGCGCTCGGCCGCGCGCTGGCCGCGGGCGAGCCGGTCGACGGCAAGGCGGTCACCGAGGCCGCGCTCGCGGGCGACGAGGTCGCGCTCGGCGTGCTCGGGCTCGTCGGCACGCGCCTCGGCGTCGCGCTCGCCACCCTCGCGAACGTCTTCTCCCCCGACGTCTTCGTGATCGGGGGCGGCGCCGCGGCGGCGGGCGACCTGCTGCTCGACCCCGCGCGCACCGAGCTCGCCCAGCGCGCGCTCTCCCCGCACGACGAGATCCCCGTGGTCCTCGCCGAGCTGGGCCCCGAGGCGGGCATGATCGGCGCGGCGGCCCTCGCGCTCGAGGGCACGCGGGCCTAGCCGGCCGCCCGTCGGGCAACTGCCCCGGGTTCCATCCCCCGCAGGGGCCAAGATGGCCCGGAGATGGAGCCCGGGCAGCAGCCGCGGCGTTGGTGGGCGCTGGTCCAGCGCTACGCCCACTTCAGCGCCTTCCTCCTGCTGGTCATCGCGACGTACGTCGCCTGGTCGCTGCTCGCCTACGGCGGCTGGACCGGGTTCCTGCTGGTCGCGGTGACCTGCGTCACCGGGCTGCAGGGGATGGTGAGCGCCGCCCGGGGACGCCCGCCCGGCGCCTGGGCGCTCGCGCTCGCGGGCGTCGCCTGCGCCCTCGCCCTGGTCGGGGCGCTCGCCGACCTCGAGCCGTGCCTCAGCGTGGCCTCGCTGCTCGCGATCCTGGTCGTGGCCGCGTGCATCGTCGTCGTCGTGCGCGACATCGTGCTCGCGCAGGAGGTGACCGCCGACTCGATCCTCGGCGCGGTCAGCGTCTACTCCCTGCTCGGGATCCTGTTCGCGCACGCCTACGGCGCGGTCCACCACCTCGGCGCGCAGCCGTTCTTCGCGGGGCACCCGGGCGCGGACGGCTCCGACTTCATCTTCTTCAGCTACACGACGCTCACCACGACGGGCTACGGCGACCTCGTCCCCTCGGGGCAGCCCGGCGAGCTGCTGGCCGGGTTGGAGATGCTCGTCGGCCAGATCTTCCTGGTCACGCTCGTCGCCCGGCTCGTGGCGGTCTGGAAGCCGGGCGAGCGCCTGCGCGCCCGCCGCGGCGGCGGCGATTGAGGTTCCGGGTCTCCTGGGCGAGGAAAGTCGACCGCCGCGGCCGGTGATCGAGGTTTCTGGTCAGGGGAACTAGGAAAGTCGATCGCCGGAATCACCCGAACGGGGTGACGGCGCGCCAGGGGATGGGGTCTACGGTCGGATCACACGAGTGAATCCGTCGCCGTCCTTGCGACCGGCTGACGCGAAAGGAGATGCGCATGAGAGGTGCAGGCCGTGTGCGTCTGGATCGTCCACGGGATCGTCGTGTACGGCGAGGAGGGGGCCACGGTGCGCGATTTCGAGCGGGACCAGGACCGCGCCAGGGCCCCCGCTCCGTCGCTCCGATCCGCGCACTAGCCGCATCGGCCTCGCCCGGCTAGGCGGTGCGCACCTTGAACGGCGTCCCGCCCACCGCCCAGCCGGGCGCGCGCCCGACGAGCCGCGGCCACCGCGCGGTCGCGCTCGCCCTGGTGGCGCTCGCCACCGTGACCGGCGTGCTGATGGCGTTCGGGATCTGGGCCAAGCGCCAGGTGCTCGAGACCGACAGCTGGGTCGAGACGAGCACGAAGCTGCTCGAGCGCGAGGCGATCCGCGACGCCGTCGCCGACTACGCCGTGGGCCAGCTCTACGCGAACGTCAACGTCGAGGGCCAGATCGCGGAGGCGCTCCCGGCGCAAGCGCAGGCCCTCGCGGCGCCGGCCGCGGGCGCGCTGCGCCAGGGCGCGGGCGAGATCGCCCGCCGCGCGCTTGAGGACCCGCGCGTGCAGGCGCTCTGGGAAGACGCCAACCGGGCGACGCACTCGGTCGTTCTGCGGGTCATCCAGGGGGACGGCGACTCGGCCGACGTCGTGACCCTCGACCTCGCCGCGATCGTCGGCCAGATCGCGGAGCGCACCGGGATCCCGCAGGGCGTGGTCGACCGGCTGCCGCCGGACTTCGCCCAGCTCGAGGTGATCGACGCCGGTCAGCTCCGGGGTGCCCAGCGGGGGGTCGACCTCTTCGAGAAGCTCGCCTGGGCGCTGGTCGCGGTCACCTTCGGCCTGTACGCGATCGCGGTCGCGATCGCCGGTGATCGGCGCCGCGAGACGCTGCGCGCGGTCGGCATCAGCTTCCTCGTGATCGGCGCGGTCATGAGCCTGGCGCGCAACTGGGCCGGCGACGAGGTGGTGGCGTCGCTTGCGGACACCGCGGCCAGCGAGCCGGCCGTCGCGGCGACTTGGGACGCGGCGACCTCGCTCCTGGGTGAGATTGCGGGGGCGGCATTCATGTACGGCGCAGGCATCGTCATCGCCGCCTGGCTCGCGGGGCCGACCGCGGTCGCGACCTGGATCAGGCGAGCGGCCGCCCCCTACATCCGCCGGCCGGCCATCGCGCTCGGCGCGGCGGCGGTCGTGCTCGCCCTGTTGTTCTGGTGGTCGCCCACGCCGGGCATGGAGCGCCTCATGCCGTCGCTCCTTCTGATCGCGCTGGTGCTGCTCGGTGCCGAGATGCTCCGCCGCCGGACGATCGCCGAGTTCCCGGACCGGGTGACGCCCTACTCCCCGGCCGGCCTTGCCAGCACGATGGCCGAGCGGTTCCACGCGGCGAGGGAACGGCGCGCCCCGGCCGCCGAGGAGCGTGCCGCCGCCGACCGCCGGATCGCGGCGCTCGTGCACCTCGGGGAGCTCCGGGACGCCGGGGTGCTTACCGAGGGCGAGTTCGCGGCCGAGAAGGCGCGCGTGCTCGCCGGGGGTCCAGCCGGGATGGGAGCTTTGGAGTGAGAAGCAAGTGGAGCGTCCTCGCGGTCCTCGCCGCCGCGCAGTTCTTGATGGTCCTCGACCAGGCGGTGATGAACGTCTCGATCTCCCAGCTCGTCGCCGACTTCGACACGACGGTGACGACGATCCAGGTCGTGATCGCCTTCTACGCGCTGGTGATGGCCGCCCTCATGATCACCGGCGGCAAGCTGGGTGACCTGTGGGGCCGGCGGCGTGCGTTCACGATCGGCCTCGTCGTCTACGCCTGCGGCTCGGCGCTCACGGCCGCGTCGTGGAGCGTCCCGACGCTCATGCTGGGCTGGTCGGTGCTCGAGGGCATCGGCGCCGCGATGGTGCTGCCCGCGCTGGTCGCGCTGGCCGCGGGCAACTACCGCGGCGCCGACCGCGCCGTGGTCTACGGCGTGCTCGGCGGCGTCGCGGGCGCCGGGATCGCGGTCGGGCCGATCATCGGCGGCTGGGCGACGACCGACCTGAGCTGGCGGGTCGTGTTCGCTGGCGAGGTCGTGATCGCCGCCTTCATCCTCGCGGGGACGCGGCTCATGCGCGAGCCGGAGCGCACTGACGCGCCGCCGCGGCTGGACTGGGTCGGCTCCGTGCTCGTGGCGCTGGGCCTGGGCCTGCTCGTCGTCGGGGTCCTGCAGGCGAGCAACTGGGGCTGGCTGCGGCCGCACAACTCGCCGGTGGAGCCGTTCGGGTTCGCGCTGACACCGTTCGTGATCGCTGCCGGAGTGCTCGTGCTGTTCGGGTTCCGCGGCTGGCAGCGCCACCGCGAGGAGTCGGGCCGCGATCCGCTCGTGCACCTCGGCCTGTTCCGCATCGGCGCCCTGCGCAGCGGACTCGCGATGCTGTTCGCCCAGAACCTGATCCTGATGGGGATCTTCTTCACGGTCCCGCTCTACCTGCAGATCGTGAACGGGCTCGACGCGCTCGACACCGGCGTGCGGATGCTCCCCGCCTCGATCGGGCTCTTCGTCGCCGCGCTCGCCGGGTCGGGGCTCTCCGCGAAGATGGCCGCGCGCCCGATCGTCCGCATCGGCCTCGCGATCACCTTCGCCGCGACCCTGCTCCTCCTCGGGACGGTCGAACCGGAGCTCGACACGAGCGCGTTCCTGGTGGCGATGGGCCTGCTCGGCATCGGGATGGGGCTCGTGACCTCGCAGCTCGGCAACGTCGTGCAGTCGGCGGTCGGCGAGGAGGCGCGCAGCGAGGCCGGCGGCCTGCAGAACACCTCGATGCAGATCGGCTCGTCGTTCGGCACGGCGCTCCTGGGCGCGATCGTGATCACGGGGCTGATCGCAGCCTTCTCCAACAATATCGAGGCAGATCAGAACCTCCCGCGGGACGTGAGGTCCCGGGTCGAGACGCGGATCAGCGCCGGCACGAGCTTCGTCGCGGCGGACCAGGTCCGCCGCAGCGCCGAGCGGGCCGGGGTGAGCTCGCAGTCGGTCGACCGGATCGTGAGCTCGTACGAGGACGCGCAGCTCACGGCGCTCAAGACCGCCTTTCTGTTCGCGGCCGCCCTCGTGCTGCTCGCGGGCCTCGCCACGCGCCGCCTGCCCACTCGCCGCTTCGAAGAACTGGCGAGCCAGGGTGCCGGGCGCGGTCCGCCGGAGGTGCCGCCAGTTTCACCCCGAACGGATGACGCCGCCCCCGCCGGGCGCGCCTAGAGTCGCTCGGGTTACTACCTCGGAGGTGAGAAGTGCTCGTCGCGGCTGACTACCCGTTGCTGGAGATCGTGGGAACGATGCTCGTCTTCTTCGCGTGGGTCGCCTGGATCTGGCTAGCGATCACGGTGTTCGCCGACCTGTTCCGCCGGCGCGACATCGGCGGCTGGCACAAGGCGGCCTGGGTCGTGCTGGTCATCGTGCTCCCGTTCATCGGCGTGCTCGCCTACCTGATCGCCCAGCACCAGGCGATGGCTGAGCGCAGCCTGAGACAGGCGGAGGAGCAGAAGGCGGCGTTCGACCATTACGTGCGCGAGACCGCGGGCGGCTCGGCAGCCGAGATCGCGCGCGCCAAGGATCTCCTCGACCAAGGCGCGATCACGAGCGCGGAGTTCGACGCGATCAAGGCGCGGGCACTCGCGGCGGGGTAGAGCCCGCAGAGCCGCGTCCCCGCCCCCGGCCGCGGGGCAGAAATCAACCCGGTCGGCACCCGCGGTCGGGGTATGGTCGGCAGCGGAGTAATGCTCCGCCCCGCTGCATCAGCGACGCCGCGACCACCCCCGGACCCGGCTGGACTCCCAGCGGCGCCGCTGGTGCTTCTTCTCGCCCCCGCCGGCTACGGAAAGACCACCCTGCTCAAGGCCTGGCAAGGGATCGACGAGCGGCCCTTCGCGTGGATGCGGTGCGGACCCGAGCATCGCGACCGGCGCGCCTTTCGTGCGGCGGTCGCGGAGGCCGACAGCGGCGCGAAGCCATCCGTCCTCGTCCTCGACGACGTCCACGCGCTCGCTCGCGCGCGCCAGCGCGACATCGCGGATCTGATCCGCTCGCTGCCCACCGGCAGCCAGGTCGCGATCGCGACGCGAGCGCGGCCCAACCTTCCCCTGGCTCGCATGCGCGCGGAGGGGAGCGTCGCCGAGCTCGGCCCCGCGGAGCTCGCCCTGAGCGCAAGCGAGACGGCCGCCGCCCTGGCGGCGCTCGTCCCCGGCCTCACGCGTGCCCAGCACCGCTCCCTCGCACGGCGCATCGACGGCTGGCCGACCGGCATCAGGCTCGCCGGGCTCGCGCTCGCCGGTGCGGACGACCCAGACGCGGCGGCCGCCGCGTTCGACGGGGACGACCGCGCCGTCGTCGAGTACGTGCGCGAGGAGGTGCTCGCCGACCTCACCCGAACGGACGTCGAGCTCCTCGTGCAGTGCTCTCTGCTCGACGAGCTCTCCGGGGAGGCGTGCGACGCCGTGCTCGGC
>DATCLC010000091.1:0-43052 GCA_036564135.1 Solirubrobacterales bacterium | reverse complement strand
CCCTACATCCGCGCGACGGTGATCTGCCCGTCGGACCGGATCGGCGCGGTCATGGAGCTCTGCCAGGAGCGCCGCGGCACCCACGTCGACATGCACTACCTCTCGCCGGAGCGCGTGCAGCTCCGCTACGACCTGCCGCTGGCCGAGATCGTCCTCGACTTCTTCGACCAGCTCAAGTCGCGCACCGCGGGCTACGCGTCGCTGGACTACGAGCCGATCGGGGAGCGGGAGTCGGACCTCGTCAAGCTCGACATCCTGCTCGCGGGCGAGCCGGTGGACGCGCTCTCGGTGATCGTCCACCGCGAGAAGGCCTACAACGAGGGCCGGGCGATGGTCGAGCGCCTCAAGGAGACGATCCCACGCCAGCTCTTCGACGTGCCCGTGCAGGCGGCGGTCGGCTCGCGCGTGATCGCCCGCGAGACGATCAAGGCGCTGCGCAAGGACGTGACCGCGAAGCTCTACGGCGGCGACGTCACCCGCAAGCGCAAGCTGCTCGAAAAGCAGAAGCGCGGCAAGAAGCGCATGAAGCAGGTCGGGCGGGTCGAGGTCCCGCAGGAGGCGTTCCTGAGCGTCCTGCAGCTCGACCGCTGAGCGCCCGGCGAACCGCGTCAGGCGCGCTGCGCGCGGCATAGACTGCGGCGCCATGGCGATCAAGACGGACGCCGTCGGCAAGTCGTGGGATCCGGCCTCCTTCGAGGTCGAGGCGGCGCGCATCACGCAGTACGCCGACGCCGTCGGCGAGCAGAGCCCGATCCACCGCGACGCCGAGGCCGCGCGCGCGGCGGGTTACCGCGACGTCGTCGCGCCGCCGATGTTCGCGGTCGTCTACAGCCTGCCGGCGATGGGCGCGGCGCTCTTCGACGAGGAGGTCGGGATGGACTTCGCGCGCATGGTGCACGGCGCCCAGGAGTTCGTCTGGGGCGAGCCGGTGTGCGCGGGCGACGTGATCTCGACGACCGTCACCTGCAAGTCGATCGAGGAGCGCGGCGGCTTGGGCTTCTACGTCTTCGAGTCCGTGTCCACCAACCAGGACGGCGCCGAGACCGCGCGCGGCACCTGGACCAACATCGTGCGAGGAGTGAGCTGAGGATGGCCAGCTACCAGGTCGGCGATGAGCTGCCCGAGCTGCGCGTCACCCCCGATGCGGGCCTGACGAGGCGCTACGCCGAGGCGTCAGGCGACATGAACCCGATCCACATCGACGAGGAGTTCGCCAAGAAGGTGGGCCTGCCGGGCTGCATCCTGCACGGGCTCTACTCGATGGCGCAGGTCGCGCGTGCCCATACCGAGGCGGCGGGCGACCCGCTCGCGCTCAAGCGCCTTGCGGTGCAGTTCCGCGGCATGGGTTTCCCCGAGCAGGAGATCAGGGTCACGGCGAAGGTGAAGGCGGTCGAGGGCGGCCGCGTGATCACCGACACCGAGGCCGCTCAGGGCGACAACCGGATCATCCGCAACGCCGAGGCCGAGTTCACGGCGTAGCGCGGGCGGCGCTCGCCTCGATCTCGGCGAGGAGCCCGGCGAGGGCCTCCGCCTGCGCGCTGCCCGGCTCGACGGGGTAGATCGTGAGGATCTGGTCTCCCTCGGCGGGAAGCGGGAGCGCCTCGAACGGGAGCGTGATCCGGCCGAGTCGGGGGTGCACGTAAGTCTTCGCGCCGTGGCGCTTCTCCGCGACGTCGTGCGCGTCCCACCACTCGCCGAAGCGGTGGTCGGCGTCGCGCAGCTCCGCCACCAGCTCGCGCAGCGCACGGTCGCCGGGGTGCCGCGCCGCGGCGTAGCGCAAGAGCGCGACCGTCTGCCGGGCGCTCTCCTCCCAGTCGGCGTGCAGGCCGACCTGCGCCGGGTCAGTGAAGATCATCCGCGCGTAGTTGCGGTGCTCGGCGAACGGCCCCAGCAGCGCTTCCGCCGCGGGCGTCCAGCGCAGCAGGTCGAGGCGGCGGCTGAGCAGCACGGCCGGGGCGGGGGCGAGCGAGCGGATCAGCGCCTCCAAGCCCGGGCGCACCCCGGTGCCGTCCCCGTGCGCGCTCGCCGGCTCGCTGGCCGCGGCGAGCCGGAACAGGTGGCGGCGCTCGGCGTCGTCGAGGAGCAGCGAGCGCGCCAGGGCGTCGACGATCTCGGGTGAGGGGCGGTCGACGCGCCCCTGCTCGAGCCGGATCAGGTAGTCGACGCTCAGGTGTGCGAGCTGGGCGAGCTCCTCGCGGCGCAGGCCCTGCACGCGGCGGCGTTCGCCGGGGTCGAGGCCGACCATCTCCGGATCGACCCGCGCGCGCCGCGACCTCAGGAACCTTCCGAGCTCATCGGCGCGCCTCATGGACGCATTCTCGCCGATCGGGGCGGGCGCAGGGTGGTACGAGCGATCCCAGGAACGAGCCGCACTGGATGGGGAGGACGCGGAAGCGCACGATGGTCCGCATGGTTACCACCGAACACGACCCCTTCCTCCCGGACGACCCGGCCAACCTGCTGGTCGCCGATCCCACCCGGCGCGAGCCGGTGTCGTTCGACGCGAGCGGCAACCGGCTGGCCGGGCACCTCTACCGCCCGCCCGAGGTCAGGCCCGGCACGCGCACGGGCGGCATCGTGATGTGCGGGCCGATCTCGAGCGTGAAGGAGCAGACGCTCCCGCACTACGCCGAGCGATTCGCGGACGCCGGGTACACGGTCCTCACCTTCGACCCGAGCCACTTCGGCGAGAGCGAGGGCGAGCCGCGCTTCCACTACGACCCCTGGCAGGTGATCTCCGACTACGTCGACGCGACCGCGTACCTCATGAATCGCGACGACATCGACCCCGCGCGGGTCGCGGTCGTCGGCGTTTGCATGGGCGGCGGCTACGCGCTCGCGGTCGCGGCGCGCGAGCGGCGCGTCGCCGCCTGCGCTAGCGTCGCCGGGGGTTACGACATCGGCGGCACCTTCCGCCAGATGATGGGCGCCGACGGCTTCGCGGCGTACCTGCGGCTCGTCAATGAGGCGCGCGACCGCGAGCGGCGCACGGGCGAGACCGTCTACATCCCGACGATCGCGCAGGGGCTCACCGACGACGAGCCGCTCGCGGTGATGCCGGTCGCCGAGGCGTACAGCTACTACGCCCGGACCTCGGCGGCCGACGCGCCGAACTGGTCATGGAAGATGACCGCGGCCTCGCTCGAGCCCTACCTCACCTTCAACGCGATCTCGCAGGCGCCGCTGGTCGCGCCTACCCCGCTTCTGATCGTCCACGGCACGACCGACAGCGCGCTTCTGCCGGAGAAGGCGCAGGCGGCCTTCGACGCGGCCTCCGAGCCCAAGGAGCTGGTGTGGATCGAGACCCACAATCACATCGAGCTCTACGACCAGGACCCGTACGTGAGCGAGGCCGTCGGCCACGTCCTGCGCTGGCTCGACGGGCTCGGCCTGGGGGTGGGCGGCCGATGAGCGCCGAGGTCAAGGACGCGATCGCGCGCTTTTTGCTCGCTCTCGACGACCGCGACTGGGAGCGCGTGGAGGCGGCGCTTGACGAGACCGTGAGCCGCGACTACAGCTCGCTGTTCGGCGCGGAGCCGGACGCGATCGCGCGGGACCACCTGGTCTCCGAGTGGCGCGGGCTGCTCTCCGGCCTCGACGCCCACCAGCACCTGCTCGGCCCGGCGGTCGTCGACGTCGACGGCGACGAGGCCGCCGCGAGCGTGCACGTGGTCGGGACCCACGTCCTGGAGGGTCACCCCGGCAGCCCGTGGGTGGTGGGCGGCACCTACCGGCTCGCCCTCCGCCGCCGCGACGGCGAATGGCGGATCGCCTCGATCCAGCTCGACACGAAGTGGCAGAGCGGGGACGCCGCCGTGCTGGAGGACGCCGCACAGCGCACGGGCTGAACCCCGGCGCCCCGCCAGCCCGAGCGAGGCGGATCTTTGGGCCTATGTGCCAAAGATCCGCCTCGCTTGTGGTGGCGGGATCCGGCCGGTGGCCGATCCTAGAATTGACTTCATGCTGACCGAGCGGCAGCAACGGATCCTGGGCCTGGTCGCCGAGGAGTACCTGCAGAGCGGCAAGCCGGTCGGCTCGAAGGCGCTCGCGGAGAGGCCCGACGTCAACTGGAGCGCCTCGACGATCCGCAACGAGCTCGCCGCCCTCGAGCGCGACGGCTTCCTCACCCACCCGCACACGTCGGCGGGCCGCGTGCCGACGGACCGGGGCTACCGCTTCTACGCCGATGCGCTGCTCGCCTCGGGCGCGAAGGACGCGAAGCCCTTCGGCGAGCTCGGGCTGTCGCGCATGCGCGCCGAGGTCGACGAGGCGATGCGCGAGACGACCGCGGCGCTGTCGCGCGTCACCGACCTGCTCGCCGTGGCGACCGCGCCGCCGCCGAGCAGCGCCCACATCCACCGCGTCGAGGTGCTGCGCCTGCAGCCCAAGGTCGCGATGGTCGTCGTGATCGCCTCGAACGGCGCCGTCGCCAAGCGCGTGTTCTCGTTCGACGAGGAGCTCGACCCCGGCCTCGTCGAGTGGGCGTCGAGCTACCTGAACGAGAGCCTGGTCGGGCTCTCGCTGGGCGCCCGGATGATCGCCGACCGGCTCTCGGACCCGAGCCTCACGGTCACCGAGTCCGATTTCCTCGAGCGCATCAAGACCGCCTTCACGAACCTCGAGCAGCGCGCCGGCGAGGACCTCTATGTGGAGGGCGCCGCCCGCCTGCTCGCCGAGGAGTACGCGCCCGACCTGCCGGAGATCGAGTCGCTGATGGAGGCGCTCGAGCGGCGCGCGAACCTGCTGAGTGTGCTGCGCTCGGCGCTCGACGAGAAGTCCGTGTTCGTGTGGATCGGCAGCGAGAACCCGGCGCCCGAGCTGCGGTCGGTCAGCGTGGTCGGCGCGAACTACGGCCTCGGTTACCGCAACCTGGGTACCGTGGGCGTGGTCGGCCCCCTGCGCATGGATTACGCGACGGCGATCGCGTCCGTGCGCCAGGCCGCCGGCGAGCTCTCGCGCTTCTTCGAGTCGGTCTACGAGCCGCGCTGAGCATGCCGCGCGACTATTACGAGGTGCTCGGCGTCGACCGGGACGCGAGCGACGCGGAGATCAAGCGTGCCTTCCGCCGGCTCGCCCGCGAGCTGCACCCGGACGTCAACAAGGAGGACCCTGACGCCGAGGAGAAGTTCAAGGAGGCCGCCGAGGCCTACGAGGTGCTCTCCGATCCGGAGCGCCGCGCGACCTACGACCGCTACGGGCACGAGGGCCTGCGCTCGGGCGGCTGGTCGCCGCGCGCCCAGTCGTTCGGCAGCGTCGAGGACATCTTCAACGCGTTCTTCGGCAGCGACTCGCCGTTCGGGAACATCTTCGGCTTCGGCGGGCGCTCGGGTCCCTCCCCCGGCGCGGACGTCGGCACGCGCGTCCAGATCGACCTCGACGAGGTCCTGACCGGGACGAGCCGCGAGGTCTCCTTCGAGGCCGTCATGGTCTGCGACCACTGCCGCGGCAACGGGGCCGAGCCGGGGACTCCGATCCGCACCTGCGAGACCTGCGGCGGCCAGGGCGCGGTCCGCCAGGCGACCCGCACCGCGTTCGGGCAGATGGTGCGGACCATGCCCTGCCCGACCTGCGGCGGGGAGGGCCGCATCCCGGAGCAGCCCTGCGGGGTCTGCGGCGGCCAGGGCCGCGTGACCCGCACGCGAACCTGGGAGGTCCAGATCCCGGCCGGCATCGAGTCCGGTCAGCGCATCAGGGTCCGGGGCGCCGGCCACGCCGGCGAGCCCGGCGCTCCCAGCGGCGACCTCTACGTCGAGGTCGAGGTCGCGCCGGACGAGCGCTTCGAGCGCCACGGGGAGCACCTGCTCTCGCGGGTGCGGATCACGCCCACGCGCGCGATGCTCGGCGGGACGGTGACGGTGCCCACGCTGGAGGGCGAGCGGGAGGTTGAGATCCCCGCGGGCGCGCAGCCGGGCGAACGCCTCGTGCTCCGCGGGCTGGGCCTGCCGGGCTTGAACGGCCGCCGCCGCGGCGATCAGATCGTCGAGGTCGAGATCGTCGTCCCGTCGCGCCTCAGCCGCGAGCAGCGCGAGCTCGCCGAGCGGCTGGAGGCGACGCTCGAGGCCCCGTGATCCGGCTCGCCGTCCGCTGCGCGGCGGAGCAGGCCGAGGCGGTGCTCGCCGAGCTCCTGCAGGTCGCGCCCAACGGCGTCGAGGAGAGGTCCGGGCACGGCTGGGTCGAGTACGCGATCTACGGCGGGGAGGGGGAGCTGCCCGACCTAGGCGCGGTCGAGGCCGGGTTCGGCGACGCCCTCGTCGAGGTGCGCGCGGAGCCCGTTCCCGACGACTGGGCCGACCGCTGGCGCGAATTCCACCGCCCGACCCTGATCGCGGGCCGCGTGGTCGTGCGCCCGTCGTGGCGCGACGACGCGCCACCGGCGGAGCTCGAGGTCGTCCTGGACCCCGGGCAGGCCTTCGGCACCGGCGCCCACCCGACGACGCGGCTCTGCATCGAGCTCCTGCTGGAGCTCGCGGATCAGGGGCGCGCACGCGGCCCGCTCGCCGACCTCGGCACGGGATCGGGGGTGCTCGCGATCGTCGCCGCCAAGTTGGGCTGGCGACCGGTGCTGGGCGTGGACCACGCCGAGCCGGCGATCACCGCGGCGCGCGAGAACGCCGCCGCCAACGGCGCCGACATCGAGCTGCGCCTGCTCGACCTGCGCAGCGACCCGCCCCCGGCGGCCCCGGTGGTCGTCGCCAACCTGACCGCGCCGCTGCTCCGCGAGCTCGCGCCTCGGCTCGCCGCCGCGACAGAGGTCGTGGTGTGCTCCGGCCTGCTCGCGCGCGAGCGGGCAGACGTCGAGCGCGCCTTCGCCGACGCCGGCTTTGCGCTGCGCGACGCCCGCACCGAGGGCGACTGGGCGGCGCTGCTCCTGGCGCGCCCCTAGGTGTCCCCTCTTCGTTCGCGCCGCCCGGCCGGTTAGGGTGCGCCCATGATCCCCGCAGCCGTCCAGTTCTACGACGTCATCGTCTTCTTCCACATCGCCGCCGTCGTGCTCGCGTTCGGCCCGAGCTTCGCGTACCCCGTGTTCTTCTCGGTCGCGGCGCGCACGAACCCGGCTGCGCTCGCGACGGTCGGGCGCGGCGTGCTGACCTGGGATCGCACGGCCGGGACCCTCGGCATGGTGCTGATCCTGGCCACGGGTATCTACCTGACCTCCGACCGCTGGGAGTTCGGCGACTTCTTCGTCTCCTGGGGCATGGCCGCGATCATCCTGCTGTTCGGGGTCGTGCACGGGTTCTTCATCCCGAACACGCGCCGCTACGTCGAAGCGGTGGAGGCGGGGCGCGAGGACGAGGCGCAGGCGATCGCCGGGCGCATGAACGTCATGGGGCCGATCGCGGGCCTCGCCGTCATCCTCACGATCTACGTGATGGCGGCGAAGCCGTTCCTCTAGGCAGCGGATAGCCTTCGCGGGAGTGAGCCCTCCCGCCCGCGAGCAGCCGATCGGGATGTTCGATTCCGGCGTCGGCGGCCTCACCGTCCTTCACGAGTGCCTAGTCAGCCTGCCGGAGGAGGACTTCCTGTACCTGGGTGACGACGCGCGCTTCCCCTACGGCGCGCGCTCCGCGGACGACCTGCGCGAGTGCTCGATCCGCAACACCCGGTTTCTGCTCGACCGCGGCGCGAAGCTGATCGTGATCGCCTGCAATTCGGCGGCCACGGCGGGGCTGGACGCCGTGCGCGAGCTCGCCGCCGAGCGCGACGTCGAGGTCGTAGCCGTGATCGAGCCCGAGGCCGAGATCGCCGCGGCGATCACCGAGAACGGCCGCGTGGGGGTGCTGGCCACGCCCGCGACGATCGAGGGCGGGTCGTACGTGCGGGCCCTGGCGCAGCAGCATCGCGACCTCACCGTGACCGCCGTGGCGGCGCCCGCGCTGGCGGCCGTGATTCAGCGCGGCTTCCCGTTCTCCGAGGCGGTCGTCGAGCAGGTGCGCGCCTACTGCGAGCCGCTGCGGCGCGCGCGCGTCGACACGGTGATCCTCGGCTGCACGCACTACCCCCTGGTGCGGCCGATGCTGCAGCGGATCCTGGGCCGGGACGTGCGCCTGGTGACCGCGGGGCACGCCGTCGCGGCCCGCATCGAGCGCATTCTCAATGCCCGCGGGCTGGGCACGGCGAACCGCCGGGAGGGGACCTACCGGTTCGTGTGCACGGGCGACCCGGAGGCGTTCCGCGAGCTCGGTACGCGCTTTCTGCAGCTCCCGCTGGGCGAGGTCGAGAAGGTCGATCTCGGCGACGCGTAACCTTCGCTACTAGATGACCGATTCGGTTCTCGAGAAAGTCCAGGCCGACACCCGCGAGGCGATGAAGGCCGGCGAGCGCGAGCGCGTCGGCGCGCTGCGCATGATCGCCGACGCCCTGCAGAAGGCGGCGAAGGAGGGCGGCGACGACGAAGTCGCCGTGCTGCGCCGTGAGCGCAAGCGCCGCCTCGAGGCCGCCGAGGCCTACCGCTCCGGCGGCGACGAGGAGCGCGCCGCGCGCGAGGAGGCCGAGGCCGAGATGATCTCGGCGTACCTGCCCGCCGAGCTCTCCGACGAGGAGCTCGCGGCGATCGTCGACGAGGCGATCGCCCAGACGGGCGCGCAGTCCATGCAGGACATGAGCAAGGTCATGGGAATCGCGATGGGGAAGGTCGACGGCCGCGCCGACGGCAAGCGCGTGAGCGAGGCGGTGCGGGCGCGGCTCGGGTCGTAGCTTGGCTCGCCGGCAGCTCACCCTGGAAAACGACGTCGCCGCCGAGCTGGCGGGCTCCGGGGACGCGGTCCTCCGCGAGCTCGAGCAGCGCCTGCCGTGCGACGTCTTCTTGCGCGGCAACGTGCTCACCCTCGACGGGTCGGAGAGCGAGGTCGAGGAGGCGGCCGAGGTGGTGGACGAGCTGATCCAGCTGGTCGAGCGCGGCCACGAGCTCTCGCCCTCGACGCTGGACGCGGTGGCCGGCGCCCTCGATGCCGGGCAGCCCTCCGCGGCGATCCTCGAGGACGTGATCTGGGCGCACCGCAACATCCGCATCGCGCCCAAGACCGTCAACCAGAAGCGCTACGTCGACTCGGTCCGCAAGCACACGATCACTTTCGGGATCGGCCCGGCCGGCACCGGCAAGACCTTCCTCGCCGTGGCGATGGCCGTCGCCGCGCTCGAGGACCGCGACGTGAGCCGGATCATCCTCACGCGCCCCGCCGTCGAGGCCGGCGAGCGCCTCGGGTTCTTGCCGGGCGACATCCAGGCCAAGGTCGACCCGTACCTGCGCCCGCTCTTCGACGCGCTCTACGACATGCTCGACCCCGAGCGCGTCTCCACCTACTTCGACCGGGGCGTGATCGAGGTGGCGCCGCTCGCCTTCATGCGCGGGCGGACGCTCAACGACTCGTTCGTGATCCTCGACGAGGCGCAGAACACGAGCCCCGAGCAGATGAAGATGTTCCTCACCCGGCTCGGCTTTGGCTCGAAGATGGTCGTCACCGGCGACATCACGCAGGTCGACCTGCCGCGCGACCAGCGCTCCGGGCTCGTCGTCGTCGGCGAGATCCTCAACTCGGTGAGCGACATCGCGTTCGTGCGGTTCCAGAGCCAGGACGTCGTCCGCCACGAGCTCGTGCAGCGCATCGTCGCCGCGTACGGCGCATATGAGCGCGAGCAGCGGCGCGAACAAGAGAGGCGAGACGAGGGCGATTGAGCGTCGAGCTTGAGGACGTCCCCGCGGAGCTGCGCGACGCCGTGCTCGCCGCGCTCGAGGCGGCGGGCGTGGCCGACGGGCACCTCTCCGTGGAGCTCGTCGGCGCCGAGCGGATCCGCGAGCTCAACCGCGAGCATCGCGGCCGCGACAAGCCGACCGACGTGCTCTCGTTCCCGATCGATGGAGCGGGCGACGTGCCCGGGCCGCGGGAGCTCGGCGACGTCGTCATCTGCCCCGAGCACACCGCGGACGTTGTCGAGGCGGCCGTTCACGGCGTGCTCCACCTCTGCGGCTACGACCACGAGGTTGACGACGGTGAGATGCTGGCGCTGCAGGAACGGGTGATGGAGAGATTGCGAGCGGAACGGAGGTCGGGCGCGGCGTGACCGAAGGGGCCCTGCTGGGGGACGCCGCCGAGCAGGTCACCCGCTCGGGCTTCGTCGGCCTGGCGGGCCGGCCCAACGTCGGCAAGTCGACGCTCGTCAACGCGATCGTGGGCGCCAAGGTCGCGATCATCTCGGACCGCCCGCAGACCACCCGGCGCGCGGCGCGCGGGATCGCCACGGACCTCGAGCACGGCTGGCAGATGGTGCTCGTCGATTTGCCCGGCGTGCAGCGCCCGCGCGACGTGCTCACCGAGCGCATGCAGCGCCGCGTCGAGCGCGAGCTGGCCGACTCCGACGTCGTGCTGTTCGTGGTCAACGGTGAGGAGGGGGTCGGTCCCGGCGACCGCTTCATCGCCCGGACGCTGCTGGGCGCGCAGGCCCAGGACGGGCCGCGCGTGCCCGTGATCTGCGCCGTCAACAAGTGCGACCGGCTGGGACGCGCGGAGACCGCCGCGGTGCTCGCCGCCGCCGCGGAGCTCGAGGGCGTGGACGAGATCTTCCCCGTGAGCGCCAAGACCGGCGCGGGCCTCGAGCCCCTGATCGCCGAGCTCGCGAGCCGGCTGCCCGAGGGGCCGCTGCTCTACCCGCCCGAGGAGCGCACCGACGCGCCCAGCGAGATCCACCTCGCGGAGCTGATCCGCGAGCAGATCCTCGTGCGCACCCGCGACGAGATCCCGCACGCGGTCGAGGTCGCAGTACTCGAGGCGGGTCCCCGGGACGACGGCATCTACGAGATCCGCGCGCAGGTGTGGGTCGAGACGGAGTCCCAGAAGGCGATCCTGATCGGCCGTGGCGGGCGCATGATCCGCGACATCGGCACGGCGGCGCGCCGCGAGCTCGAGCGCGAGCTCGGCACGCACGTCTTCCTCGACCTGCGGGTCCGGGTCCGCGAGCGGTGGCGGCGCGACGAGGGCCTGCTGGATCGGCTCGGGATCGACTAGCCCTCACCGCCGTCGCGGGCTTCGTCGCGGTCGCCCGCGAGGAACTCCGGGGTGGCGATCGCCGCCACGCCGAGGGCGATCCCGACGAACGTGAGCGGCACGCCCACGATGCGCGCGACCGGCGCCTCGATCAGCAGGATGAGCAGCAGCCCCACGACGAACGCGGCGGCGGCGAGCTGGGGCAGGCGCCCGCTCATCGCGCGCCGCCCTCCTCGGTGGTCGTCCCTGCGATCGGGGCGGCCTCCTCGCCGAGGCGGCCCTGCAGCTTCATCCGGAACAGGACGAAGAGCGAGGGCAGGATGATCGCGAGCGCGAAGACCACGCCGACCAGCACGAAGATCAGCGTCGGCTCGCCCGCGGCGGCGTCGTCGAGCGTGAGCTCGCCGGGCAGGATGTCGGGCCGCTGCGCGAGCGCCCACCCGGCGACGATCGCACCGACCGCGACGGCCGAGGTGTAGCGCGCCGGCTCGAAGCTCCCGCGCGCGACCAGCGCGATCGTGGCGAGGCCGGCGAGCGCGGAGGCGAGCACGGCGAGCAGCCCGAGGCCCGAGGTGAGCCCGTCGAAGAGCTCGGGGGCGTCGGAGTTGATGACCGCGAGCCCGCCGAGCGCAATCGCGCCCGCCACGACCGCCGCGGCGAGCGCGCGGCGCCGGAACGCCTCGGCGAGGTCCTCGAGCCCGGCGCGCCGTGCGTCCGCGGCCAGGAAGACAGCCGCGTTGTACGCGCCGGTGGCCACCGCGAGCACGCCGATCAGGATCGAGGTCGGGCCGGTCCAGGCGTCGAACGGCCGCGACGGGTCGCCATCGGCGGGCACCTGGCCCGAGGCGATCGCCCCGATCGCGCAGCCGAAGAAGAACGGTGTGAGGATCGACGAGAGGGCGAACAGCGCGCCGAGGCTGCGCGCCTCGGAGATCGTCGCCGCCTCGCCGCGCAGCGCGTAGGCCGAGCCCCGGAAGATGATCCCGACCGCGGCGAGGAACAGCGGCACGTACAGCGTCTGCATGAGCGGGCCGAAGGCGTTCGGGAAGCACGTCCAGGCCATCACCAGCACGAAGATCAGCCAGACGTGGTTGGCCTCCCACACCGGCCCCATCGCGCTGTGGATGAAGCCGCGCATGCGGGCGCCGCGCTGCGGTCCGCCCGCGACCAGGTCCCAGAAGCCAGCGCCGAAGTCCGCGCCGCCCAGCACCGCGTACGCGGTGAGCCCGACCAGAAGGACGATGAGCGCGAGTTCCTCCAGCATCAGGGCAGCACCTTGATGTCACCCGCGCCCGCGGCCGTCTCGGCCTCGGGGGGTTTGCGCGCCAGCCGGCGCAGCATCACCAGGGCGATCGTCGCGAGGCCGATGTAGACGACCACGAGCGTCGCGTAGCCGACCGGGATCCCCTCGGCACCCGTGACGGCCTCCTCGACCCTCATCAACTCGTACACGATCCAGGGCTGGCGGCCGACCTCGGTCACGATCCAGCCGCAGATCAGCGCGACCAGCGCGAGCGGCCCGGCGGCGATCACCGCCCGGTAGAACCACTTCGTCTGCGGCAGGCGGCCGTGGCGCCAGCGGACGTAGATGAACCAGAGGCCAAGCAGCGCGAGCAGCGTGCCGATCCCGACCATGATCTGGAAGCAGTTGCGCACCCAGCCGACGGGTGGGCGGTCCTCCGCGGGGACGGAGTCCAGTCCCTGCACGGTCGCGTTCGGGTCGTGGAAGGCGAGCAGCGACAGCAGGTCCGGGATCGAGATCCCTCCGTAGACCTTGCCGTCGACGTAGACCCCGCCGATCGTGAGGTCGGCGCCCTCGGTGGTCTCGTGCAGGCCCTCGAATGCGGCGAGCTTGACCGGCTGCGTCTCGGCGACCGTCCGCGCGGCCCAGTCGCCGATCACGACCTGCGCCGGCGCCGCCAGGGCGAGCACGGCCAGCGGGACGATGAGCCCGGCGCGGTGGTAGTGGTCGCGGCGGCCGCGCAGCCAGGCCACCGAGTAGACGGCGCCGACGAGCGCGCCGACCACGATGAACCCGGCCACATACATGTGGACTTCCTCGTGCCAGAGGTTGCGGTTGAGTAGCGCGCCCACCGGGTCGACGTCCGTGACGTTGCCCTGCGCGTCCAGCTCGAACCCCTGCGGGGTGTTCATCCAGCCGTTGACGGCGATCACCATCGAGGAGCCGACGATGCCCGCGATCACGATCGGGAGCCCGCTCAGCAGGTGCAGGCGCGGCGGGAGGCGGTCCCAGCCGTAGACGTAGATCGCGATGAAGATCGCCTCGACGAAGAAGGCGACGCCCTCGAGCGCGAACGCGAAGCCGAACACCTCGCCCCAGCGCTCCATGAAGTTCGGCCACAGGAGCCCGAGCTCGAAGGAGAGGATCGTGCCGGTGACGACGCCGATCGCGAACAGGATCAGCATCACCTTCGACCACCGCTTGGCGAGCTGCTTGTAGACGGGGTTGCCGGTACGCAGCCACAGTCCCTCGACGAAGAGCACGATCGCCGGGAAGGAGATCCCGAAGCAGACGAGCGGGATGTGGACCCCAAGCGACAGCGCCTGCATCTGCCGCGCTTCGAGCAGGTACGCCTGTGAGGCGGTGTCGGCTTGGGCGACGACCGGGCTCAACAGGCTGGCGATGCCGTCGAGCATCTCGACCCCGAGTCATACCACCTCTCATTCGGGCGGGTGAAAAACCCCTCCCAATGGGCGCGCTCGTACACTGCGGCGAAATGCTGACGGAGGGCGCCGTGCGATTCGATGAGGCCGGGCTCGTGCCGTGCGTCGCTCAGGACGCCCGGACGGGCGAGGTGCTCACGCTCGCGTACATGAACGCGGAGGCGCTGCGCCGCACGCTCGCCGAGCGCGAGGTCTACTTCTGGAGCCGCTCGCGCCAGAAGCTGTGGCGCAAGGGCGAGACCTCAGGCAACGTGCTGCGCCTGCGACAGCTGCGCTTCGACTGCGACGCGGACGCGCTCGTCGCGCTGGTCGAGCCCGCGGGTCCCGCCTGCCATACGGGCGAGCGCAGCTGCTTCTACCGCGACGCCGAGGGCGCCTCCGACGCCGGGCGCGACGCGCCGCCCGCCGCCGGCGAGCCCGAGCCGGTAGCCCACGAGGCGCTCGCCGTGCTCGAGCGCACGCTCATCGACCGCCAGCGGGAGCGCCCCGAGGGCTCCTACACGGTCGAGCTGCTCGACGACCCTGAGCGGATCGGGGCCAAGGTCCGCGAGGAGGCCGACGAGGTCGCCCGGGCGGCGGCCTCCGAGAGCGACGAGCGCGTCGCGGAGGAGGCGGCGGACGTGCTCTACCACCTGGCCGTGCTCCTGCGCTCGCGCGACGTCCCCCTCGCCGACGTCTACGAGGTCCTCAATGGCCGTCGGCGCTGAGCGGATCGCCGAGGGGCTGGAGCCCACGCTCGAGCGGGCGCGCGAGCTGGCCGGCGAGGCCAACGTGATCCCCATCGCGGCGCGGATCATCGACGACTGCGAGACACCGGTCTCGGCCTTCCTCAAGCTGCGCGCCAGCGAGCTCGGCAGGGGACCGGCGTTCCTGCTCGAGTCGGCCGACCAGGGCGGTCGCCTCGGCCGCTACTCGTTCTGCGGCTTCCGCCCGCGGACGCTTGTGCGCTGGGCCGACGGGGAGCTGCGCACCTGGGGCGGCGACGCGCTCGGCGAGGGCGGCCCGGAGGCCTGGGGCGAGCCGGAGGTGCGCGCGGAAGCCGATCCCTACGCCGCCGCGAACGAGCTCGTCGCCGGGCGCGTGCTGCCCACGGGCGAGCAGCGCCCGCCGTTCGCCGGCGGCGCTGTGGGCTTCTTCGGGTACGACCTCGTGCGCACGGTCGAGCCGCTCGGCCCGCCGAATCCCGACCCGCTCGGCCTCCCGGACCTGGCGCTCATGGTCGCCGAGCTCCTGCTCGTCTTCGACCACCAGCGACACGAGCTTGTGATCGTCGCTTTCGCGTTCACCGAGGACGGCGTCGACGCAGCCTACGAGCGTGCCGCGGGCCTGATCGACGCGGCGCGCGCCGCGCTGCGGGCACCCGTGCCCGTGAGCGGGCGCCGCGCGCACGAGCCACCGCCGCCCCCGGCGGAGGAGACGTTCGATTCGAACCTCACGCGCGAGCAGTTCGAGGCGAACGTCGCGCGCATCATCGAGTACATCCACGCGGGCGACGCTTTCCAGGTCGTGCCCTCGCAGCGCTTCTCCGGCCCGATCCCGGTCGAGGCGTTCTCGGTCTACCGGGGCCTGCGCGTGATCAATCCGTCGCCGTACATGTACTTCCTCGACTTCGGCGACTTCCAGCTCGCGGGCGCCTCCCCGGAACCGCTCGTGAAGGTGAGCGGCCGCCGCGTCGAGACGCGCCCGATCGCTGGCACCTACCCGCGCGGGGCGAGCGAGGAGGAGGACCGCCAGAACGCAGAGCGCCTGCTCGCCGACCCGAAGGAGCGCGCGGAGCACCTGATGCTCGTCGACCTCGGGCGCAACGACCTGGGGCGCGTGTGCGAGTACGGGACCGTGCGCGTGGACGAGCTCATGGTCGTCGAGACCTACTCGCACGTGCTCCACATCGTGAGCCAGGTCTCCGGCACGCTGCGCGACGACGTGAGCGCGATCGACGCGCTGCGCGCCGTGCTCCCCGCCGGCACGCTCTCCGGCGCCCCCAAGGTGCGCGCCATGCAGATCATCGACGAGCTCGAGCCCCACAAGCGAGGGTCCTACGGCGGCGCCGTGGGCTACCTCGGGTTCGACGGGGACCTCGACACGGCCATCCACATTCGCACGGTCGTGGTCAAGGACGGGTTCGCGCACGTGCAGGCCGGGGGCGGCACGGTCGCCGACGCGAAGCCGGACAACGAGTACAGGGAGTCGGTCAACAAGGCGCGCGCGGTATTCAAGGCGATCGACCTCGCCGCGCAGCAGCCGGAGTGGGGCTAGGGAGCGGTCGCGTGCGCGTCCTCGTGATCGACAACTACGACTCGTTCACCTACAACCTCGTCCAGTACCTGGGCGAGCTCGGCGCCGAGCTCGAGGTCGTGCGCAACGACGTCGCGAGCCTCGACGAGCTGCTCGCCCGCAAGCCCGACCGGGTGGTGATCTCGCCCGGACCGTGCACGCCGGCCGAGGCCGGCGTCTCGATGGAGGCCGCGCGCGCCTTCCCCGAGGCCGGGGTCCCGACCCTCGGCGTCTGCCTCGGCCACCAGTCGATGGTGGAGGCCTTCGGCGGCAAGGTCGTCCGGGGGGAGCCGGTGCACGGCAAGGACGCGCGCGTCGAGCACGACGGGCGCACGATCTTCGCGGGCCTACCCAACCCGCTTGTCGCCGGGCGCTACCACTCGCTCATCGCCGACCCCGACCTGCCTGCGGAGCTCGAGCTGAGCGCGACCTACGGCGACATCGTGATGGCGGTGCGCCACCGCGAGCTGCCCGCCGAGGGCGTGCAGTTCCACCCCGAGTCGATCCTCACCCCCGACGGCAAGCGGATGCTCGCGAACTTCCTCGCCGCGGGGGCCGGCGACGCCGAGGAGGGGGAGGCGAGTTGACGCCGCGCCCGCCGGCTTCGGCAAAATTCCCGCTTTCCAATGCCTAACGAGATCATCACCCGCGCCCTTGACGCGGTCTGCAACGGGACCCACCTGACGGCCGATCACGCCTCCGCCGTGCTCGACGAGATCATGGAGGGCCGCGCCGGGGAGGTCGAGACCGGCGCCTTTTTGATCGCGCTGCGCGCGAAGGGGGAGACGGTCGCCGAGATCACCGGCCTCGCGCGCACGATGCGGCGCCTCGCCGCCTCGGTGACGACCCAGCGCGACGACCTGGTCGATACGGCCGGCACCGGCGGCGGGCCGTCCACGTTCAACATCTCGACCGCCGCCGCGCTCGTCGCCGCGGGCGCCGGCTGCGCGGTCGCCAAGCACGGCAACCGCTCGAGCACGAGCCGTTCCGGTTCCGCGGACCTGCTCGAGGCCCTCGGCGTCGCGATCGACCTCGACCCCGATTGCGTCGCGCGCTGCATCGAGGAGGTCGGCTTCGGGTTCATGTTCGCGCCGCGCCACCACGCCGCGATGAAGCACGTCGTCCCGGTTCGCAGGGAGCTCGCGGTGCGGACGATCTTCAACTTCCTGGGTCCGCTCACCAATCCGGCGGGCGCCACCCGGCAGCTCCTCGGCGTTTCCGACCCGCGTTACCAGGAGACGATCGCCGAGGCGCTCGTGGCGCTCGGCTGCGAGCGCGCCTTCGTCGTGCACTCCCCGGACGGCCTCGACGAGATCGGCTTGGAGGGACCGACCAGGGTGGTCGAGGTCCGCGACGGCGGCACCGAGGAGTGGTACGCCGACCCCGCGGAGCTCGGCCTCGCGCGCGCCGAGCACACCGAGATCGCGGGCGGCTCGCCCGAGGAGAACGCCGCGGTCGTGCGCGCGGTGCTGAGCGGCGAGGAGCGGGGCCCGGCGCGCGACGTGGTGCTCGCAAACGCGGCTGCCGCGATCGTCGTGGGTGGTGGCGCCGATGATTTGCGCGAGGGCGTCGAGCGGGCCAACGAGGCGATCGACAGCGGCCGTGCCGGTGACGTGCTGGAGGACCTCATCGACCTCTCCCGCAAGCTAGCCTCCGAGGCGCGATGACCAAGCTCGACGAGCTTGTCAGCGCCGCCCGGCAGACCGTCAGGCAGCGCCAGCAGGAGGTCCCGCTGGATCAGCTCCAAGCGCAGCTGACCGAGCGCGGCCGCGAGCGTCCGTTCAAGGAGGCGCTCGTCGCGCCGGGGATCTCGTTGATCGCCGAGTTCAAGCGCCGCTCGCCGAGCGCGGGGGAGATCCGGCCGGGCGCCGACATCGACGAGATCGTGGCGGCGTACGAGCGCGGCGGCGCCTCGGCGCTCTCGGTGCTCACCGAGCCGAGCGGCTTCGGCGGCTCGCTCGAGGATCTGCGCGCGGCCCGCGCGCGCTCGGAGCTCCCGATCCTGCGCAAGGACTTCGTCGTCGACCCCTACCAGCTGCACGAGGCGGCGGTCAACGGCGCCGACGCGGCGCTCCTGATCGTCGCCGCACTGGACGACGACGAGCTCGCCGAGCTGTATGAGACGGCGCGCTCCCTCGACATCGACACGATCGTCGAGGTCCATGACGAGCGCGACCTCGAGCGCGCGCTCGCGATCGACGCGGACGTGATCGGCATCAACAACCGCGACCTGACCACGTTCGTCGTGGACGTCGAGACCACCGAGCGCCTGCTCACCGACATCCCTGCGGGCAAGACGGTCGTCGCGGAGTCGGGCTACTCGAGCCGCGAGCAGATCGAGGACCTCGACCGGATCGGCGTCGATGCGGTGCTGATCGGCGAGGCGCTCATGCGCGCGCCGGACCCCGAGCAGGCCGTGCGCGAGCTGATCGGCGAGGAGATGGCGACGCGCGAGCACTCGATCCTCGAGCCCCACCACGACCCGCGCCCTGACTCGTAACGCCCTTTAGCCGCGCCGCTATAAAGAATTAAGGGCGCCAAAGGCGCGCCTTAGAACCGCTTGAGCCACTCGTCGCACTCTGGGGGCTATGCAGAGGCTTAGACGGTTTGCAGGCAGTTCCTTCGGGTCCGCGCTGCTGGGCGGGCTCATCGTCGCTGTCTTCGGCTGGATCGCGATCGCCGCTGGGTGGATCGCGGCTCCCGAGGACGACGACGCGGGCGAGCCGGCGCTCGCCGCGACGCCGTCGACCACGACCGTGGACGACGAGGGCCTCTCGATCGGCGAGATCTACGAGCGGACTTCGTCCGGCATCGCCTACATCGAGGTCAGCGGTCCGGCCGGCGAGGCGAACCCGTTCGGCCTGCCGCAGGGCAACACGTCGTCGACGGGCTCAGGGTTCGTGATCGACGACGAGGGCCACATCATCACCAACGCCCATGTGGTCGACGGGGGGAGCGAAATCGAGGTCACGCTCGGCGCCGACGAGGAGCCGATCGAGGCCGAGCTCGTGGGCATCGATTCGTCGACCGACATCGCGGTGCTGAGGATCGACCCGCCCGAGGGCGGCCTGAACCCGCTCGAGCTCGGTGACTCGAGCGAGGTCGAGGTCGGCGACGCGGTCGTCGCGATCGGTAACCCGTTCGGGCTGGATCGCACGGTCACGGCCGGGATCGTGTCCGCCGTGCAGCGCGAGATCCGCGCGCCCGACGGGTTCACCATCCAGCAGGCGATCCAGACGGACGCACCGATCAACCCGGGCAACTCGGGCGGCCCGCTGCTCAATGCGCGCGGCCAGGTGATCGGCGTCAACGCCCAGATCGAGTCCAACGGCGGCGGGGGCAACGTCGGCATCGGGTTCGCGATCCCGATCAACACGGCCCGCGAGGTCGCCGAGGACCTGATCGAGGACGGCGAGGTCGAGCACGCGTACCTGGGCATCACGGGGGCGGAGCTCACCGAGGAGGTCGCCGACGCGCTCAACCTCGACGTCGACTCGGGCGTGCTGATCCAGCAGGTTGAGGAGGACTCGCCCGCCGACCGCGCCGGTCTGCGCGGCGGCGAGGGGGTCTTCGAGATCGACGGGCAGCGGATCGTCGTCGGCGGCGACGTGATCACCGAGATCGACGGCGAGCCGGTCGAGACGATGGACGACGTGATCGCCGCCGTGGACGCACGCGACCCGGGCGACCAGATCAGGCTCACCGTGGTCCGCGACGGCGAGGAGCGCGAGGTGAACGTACGCCTCGGCGATCGCTCGGAGCGCAACGGGTAGACGAGAGCTTTTCTCCTCCACTCCAACACCCCCCTGACGAAGCCGCCCGCGAGTTCGCGGGCGGTTTCGCTTTGGACGGACGGGTTGCCGTCGGTTGGGCCCGCGCGCGGGCATGCCATCCTTCTCGGCGTGCGCGTGAAGATCTGCGGCATCACGAACGTCGAGGACGCCGAGGCGGCGGCCGAGCTCGGGGCGTGGGCGATCGGCCTGAACCACTGGGAGGGCTCGCCGCGGCGCGTCGAGCCGGAGGCCGCCCTCAAGATCGCGGCGGCGGTGCGCCGCAAGGTCGAGCTGGTGGGGGTCTTCGTGAACGCGCCGCTGGATGAGATCGCGCGGGCCGTGGAGGACGAGCGCCTCACGATGGTCCAGCTCCACGGAGACGAGGGCCTCTCGTTCTGCAACGAGGTGGCGCGGCGGACTGGCGCGAAGGTGATCAAGGCGCTGCGCGTGCGCAGCGCCGCGGACGTCGAGCGCGCGCGGGCGTTCCGGACGGACTTCCACCTCTTCGACGCATACAGCCCGGCGGGCCCCGGCGGGACGGGGGAGACCTTCGACTGGGACCTCGTCCGCGAGCGGGGGACGAAGGTGCCCGCGATCCTCGCGGGCGGCCTGCGCCCGGAGAACGTGGCGGACGCGATCGAGGCCGCGCGCCCGTACGCGGTCGACGTCGCGAGCGGGGTGGAGCGCTCGCCGGGCCACAAGGACCACAACCTGATCGCCGACTTCATCCGCCGCGCGCGGGCGGCGGCCGCTGCGGAGGCCGAGGCGCGGGCGTGACCGTTGCCACCGTCGAGAGCTGGTTCGGCCCCTACGGCGGCCGCTTCGTGCCTGAGGTGCTCATGGAGGCCCTCGACGAGCTGACCGCGGCGTGGGTCGAGGCGCGCGACGACGCCGACTTCCGCGCCGAGCTGGACCGGCTGCTCCGCGACTACGTCGGCCGCCCGACGCCGCTCTATCTGGCGGAGCGCTTGAGCGAGCGGGTCGGCCGCCGCGTGTACCTGAAGCGCGAGGACCTGGCGCACACCGGCGCGCACAAGATCAACAACGCGCTCGGGCAGGCGCTGCTCGCGCAGCGCATGGGCAAGCAGCGGATCATCGCCGAGACCGGGGCCGGTCAGCACGGCGTCGCGACGGCGACCGCGTGCGCGCTGCTCGGGCTCGAGTGCATCGTCTACATGGGCTCGGAGGACATCCGCCGCCAGGCCCCGAACGTGGAGCGCATGAAGCTCCTGGGCGCGCGCGTCGAGCCCGTGGACGCGGGTGCGCGGACGCTCAAGGAGGCCGTGAGCGCGGCGATCCGCGACTGGGTCACGAACGTGCGCACGACCCACTACATCATCGGGTCGGCGGTCGGGCCGGCGCCGTACCCGGCGCTCGTGCGCGACCTGCAGCGGGTGATCGGAGACGAGGCGCGCGAGCAGATCCTGGCCGCCGAGGGGCGCTTGCCCGACCGGGTGATCGCCTGCGTGGGCGGCGGCTCGAACGCGATCGGCACCTTCGCGGGCTTCGCCGAGGACGTCGGGGTCGAGCTGATCGGCGTGGAGGCGGCCGGCGAGGGCATCGGCAGCGGACGCCACGGCGCCTCGCTGGTCGCCGGCAGGCAGGGCGTGCTGCACGGCGCGTTCTCGTCCGTGCTCGCCGACGAGGACGGGCAGATCCTCGAGGCTCACTCGATCTCGGCGGGGCTCGACTATCCCGGCGTCGGCCCCGAGCACGCCTGGCTTCGCGACAGCGGCCGGGCGAGCTACGCGGCGGTCACCGACGAGCAGGCGCTGCGGGCGTTCCGCGAGCTCGCTCGGCTGGAGGGGATCGTTCCGGCGCTCGAGCCGAGCCACGCGATCGCCTGGTTGCTCGACGAGGGCTCGGGCGGCGACGGGCTGGACGTCCTCACGCTGAGCGGGCGCGGCGACAAGGACCTGGCCGAGGTCACCGCGAAGCTGGCGGGGCTCGAGGGATGACGGGCAAGGAGCGAATCGCCGCCGCCTTCGAGGGCGCGCGCGCCGAGGGGCGCGCGGCGCTGATGCCGTACATGATGGCCGGGTTCCCCGACGAGGCCACCTCGCTCGCCGTCGCGGACGCTTACGCCGAGGGCGCCGATCTCGTCGAGCTGGGCGTGCCCTTCTCCGATCCCCTGGCCGACGGCCCCGTGATCCACGCCGCCGCGACGAAGGCGCTCGCGAACGGCACGACGTTCGCGTCCGCGCTTGCGGTCGGCGAGCGCATCGCCGACCGGGTGCCGGTCGTGGCGATGACCTACGCGAACCCGGTGATCACGCGTGGGTTCGAGGCGGTCGCCCAGGCGCTCGCCGACGCCGGGATCGCCGGCGCGATCGTGCCCGACCTGCCGCCCGAGCAGGCGGGCGAGCTGCGCGCCGCGTTCGCCGAGCGCGGGCTCGCCTTCGTCCCGCTCGTCGCGCCGACGACGACCGACGCGCGCCGCCGGGAGATCTGCGCGGCCGCGGAGGGGTTCGTCTATGTCGTCTCGGACACGCACACAACCGGCGAGCGCAAGGAGCTGCCCCCGGCGCTCGGCGAGCTGGTCGCGGCCGTGCGCGCCGACGCGGACGTGCCCGCCGCGGTCGGTTTCGGGATCAGCACCCCCGAGCACGCTGCCCAGGTGGGCCGCATCGCCGACGGCGTGATCGTCGGCTCGCGCCTCGTGCGGGCCGCGGGCGAGGCCGGATCGCCCGACGCGGCGCGCGCCGCCTGCCTGGAGTTTTTGGGTGCGGCCCGCGAGGCGATGACCGCCACGCCCGCGTGACCCCACCGGATGACGAAGTCCGCGCCCGATTTGGATAGGCTGCCGCGTCGATGAGACTGCTTGTCTTCAACGTCGTCGGGATCCTGCTCGCCATCACGGCCTACGCCTTCAGCCTGGGCGGCACGATCGCCGCGATCATCTACCTCTTCGTGCTCTTCAACGGCGTGCTCGACCGCTGGGCGCAGCCGATCTTCAACTACTTCCGCTCGTAGGGCCGACGCGGCCGCCCGCGAGCGCGACTTCGACCTTTAGTGGGATCAACCGTCGGAAGGTTGAAGTCGCGGGTGGGGTGGAGCGCGGTTGGCCCTACGTGAAGAACCGCTTCGCGATCTCCAGGAGCGAGAGGTCGACCTCCTTGATCCCCGAGACCTCGGAGAGGGGGACGGAGGTCATCGCCGAGCCGCGGACCGCGGCCATGCGCCCGAACTCGCCGTTCTTGACCATCTCGTAGGCCTTGGCGCCGTAGCGGGTCGCGAGGATGCGGTCGGTCGCCGTCGGGGTGCCGCCGCGCTGGACGTGGCCGAGGACGGTGACGCGCGCCTCCCAGCCGGTGCGCTTCTCGAGCTCCTTGGCGAGCGCGGCGCCGATTCCGCCGAGGCGCGGGTAGCCGTACTCGTCGGTCGACTCGACGGGCTGGATGAGGCGCTCCTCGCCGGAGGCGAACGCGAGCTTGGCGCCCTCCGCCACGACGATGATCGAGAAGTCCTTGCCGCGCTCGTGGCGCTTCTGGATGCCCTCGGTGAGCTCCTCCACGGTGGTCACGACCTCAGGGATGACGATCCCGTCGGCGCCTCCGGCGATCCCGGCGTGCACGGCGATCCAGCCCGTGTTGCGGCCCATCACCTCGACGACCATCAGCCGGTCGTGCGACTGCGCGGTCGTGTGCAGCCGGTCGATCGCGTCGGTCGCGACCTGCACGGCGGTGTCGAACCCGAAGGTGTAGTCGGTCCCGACCACGTCGTTGTCGATCGTCTTGGGGACGCCCACGACCGGTAGTCCGTCCTCCTCGTACAGCTTGCGCGTGATCCACATCGTGTGCTCGCCGCCGATCGCCACGACCGCGTCGAGCCCGTCCTCCTCGAACGCGCGCTTGACGTCGTCAACCGCGTTCTCGCGGTGCGGCTCGAAGCTCGACGTGCTGAGGATCGTGCCGCCGAGGTGCAGGATCCCCGCGACGGTGCGCATGTCGAGGGGCTTGTACTCGCGCTTGGCGAGGCCCTCGTAGCCGCGCAGGATGCCGACCGCCTCGTCGCCGTTCGCGATGGCCGAGCGGGCGACCGCGCGGATCACGGCGTTGAGACCGGGGCAGTCGCCGCCGGCTGTGAGGACGCCGATCTTCACGTGCGCTGGGGGGTGCCGCTGGACGACCGCATCGGCGGCGAATATACCGACGTGCCCTCGCGACCAATCTGTGCCCTCGCCGCGGTGGCGCTCGTCGCGCTCGCCGGATGCGGGCTGGGCTCGGGCGAGCCCCCGCGGGACGCCATCCTCACGGTCTACGTGAGCGCCCCTCAGGGACCGGGGTGGACGCGGGCCGGGTCCGCCGTGGTCGAAGGCGCTCGCGAGATCCTCGCCGGCGCGGGCGGCGAGGCGGGCGGGGTGGAGGTTCGCCTCGAGGTGCTGCGCACCGCCGCGACCCGCTGCGGCTTGGACCAGGTCGCCGTCGCCGAGAGCGCCCGCCGCGCCGCCGAGGACTCGACCGCGGTCGCCTACATCGGCGAGCTCGACCCCCACGCGAGCGAGACGGCTGGCGCGATCGCCCGCCAGGCCGAGCTGGTCCACGTATCCGCGCCGCCGATGCTGCCCGAGCGCACCCGGTGCGCGGTTCCGCCCGCGGGCGACGCCGCCTTCTACGGCAGGGACGCGATGCGTGCGATCCTCGCCGCCATCGACGGCGCCGAGGACCCGCTCGACCGGGAGTCGGTCGCCGCCGCCTTCGAGGACCCGTTCAGCGGCGCCTAGCGCCCGAGCAGGTCCCGCAGCGCCGGCTCGATCAGCGGGAACTTGAACGCGAAGCCCAGCTCCAGCGGGCGCCGGGGCACCGCGCGGATGCTCGACGTCACCGCGCGGGCGAGCTCGCCCCCGCGCAGTACGGCGACCGCCAGGCGCGGCACCGGGAGCACCGCGGGGCGCCCAAGCACACGGCCCAGCGCGCGCGAGAACTCCTTGTTGGTGACCGGGTTGGGGGCGCACCCGTTCAGCGCCCCGGAGACGCGCTCCTCCTCGGCCGCCCACACGAGCAGCGCGATCGCGTCCTTCCGGTGGATCCACGACAGGTACCAGTTGCCGCCGGCGAGCGGGCCACCGAGCCCCAGGCGGAAGGGCAGCAGCAGCTCCTTCAGTAGCCCATGCTCGGGGTTGAGCACCGGCGCCATGCGGACCGTCGCGACCCGCACGCCGAGGTCCTCAGCCTCCCGCGCCGCCGCCTCCCAGTCCCGTACGAGCCCGGCCAGAAAATCACCGCCCGCCGGTGCGTCCTCGTCGAGCTCGCGCTCGCCGGAGTCGCCGTAGTAGCCGACGGCGGCCTGGCTCACGAGGGCCTTCGGCCGCTCGGCCTCGCCGGCCGCCCGGATCCCGGCCACCAGGTTCTCCGTGGCCCGCACACGGCTGTCGTAGATGCGCCGCTTGGCCTCCCCGGTGAGCCGCTGGTTGATCTCCTCGCCGACGAGGTTGATCACGGCGTCGGCGCCGGCCAGGGCCTCCGCCGGCGCGGGCTCGTCCACCGGCCGCCAGGCGTGCCACTCCACGCGCCCCTCGCGCGATCGCGCGCGCTCCGGGTCGCGGCTCAAGCCGACTACCTGATCGCCCCGATCGAGCAGCGCCGCGCAGACGGCCGAGCCGATCGATCCGCTCGCGCCTGTGACCAGGACGCGCATCGCAAGCCCGCAGTCTAGGCCTGCGCGCCCGCTCGGCGCGCGCCGCTACTGGATGGCCGAGAAGGTGCCGGTTTCCTCGGAGAAGCGCGCCTGGCCCGACTGGCGCGCCTCCTCGACCACCGCGCGAGCGACCGCCGGCGCCACGTCGCGGTCGAACACCGAGGGGATGATGTAGTCCTCGTTCAGGTCCTCCTCGGCCACGCAGTCGGCGATCCCGCGCGCCGCTGCGAGCTTCATCGGCTCGGTGATCTGCGTGGCGCCCGCGTCGAGCGCCCCGCGGAAGATGCCGGGGAAGCAGAGGACGTTGTTGATCTGGTTCGGGTAGTCCGAGCGGCCCGTGGCCATGATGCGCACGTAGGGCTCCGCCTCCTCGGGCATGACCTCGGGCGTCGGGTTCGCCATCGCGAACACGATCGCGTCGTCCGCCATCCGCTCGAGCGCCGAGGCCTCGATCACCCCAGGCCCCGAGAGGCCGATGAACACGTCGCAGCCCTCGATCACGTCGGTGGGCGACCCCAGCAGCTTGTCCGGGTTGGAGTTCTCCGCGTACCAGCGCTTGATCTCCGTCATCTCGCCCGACTGGTAGTCCTCGCGCTCGGTCGACAAGGCGCCCATGCGGTCGCAGCCGATCACGTGGCGCACCCCGGAGGCGAGCATCATCTTCGTCACGGCGATGCCCGCGGCGCCGAGCCCGACGACGAGCACCCGCAGGCTCTCGATCGGCTTGCCGACGATCTTGAGCGCGTTGAAGAGCGCCGCCATCGTCACCACGGCCGTGCCGTGCTGGTCGTCGTGGAAGACGGGGATGTCGAGGAGCTCCTTGAGCCGGTCCTCGATCTCGAAGCAGCGCGGGGCGGAGATGTCCTCCAGGTTGATACCGCCGAACGTCGGCGCCATCAGGCGCACCGCCTCGACGATCTCATCGGGGTCCTTGGTGTCCAGGCAGATCGGGAACGCGTCGACCCCCGCGAACTCCTTGAAGAGCATCGCCTTGCCCTCCATCACCGGCATCGCCGCCTCCGGGCCGATGTCGCCCAGCCCGAGCACCGCCGAGCCGTCCGAGACCACGGCCACGGTGTTCTTCTTGATCGTGTAGTCGAACGCCTTCTGCCGGTCGGCCGCGATCTCCTGGCAGACGCGCGCGACGCCCGGCGTATACGCCATCGAGAGGTCCCCGCGCGTCTTCAGCGGGAACTTGTTGTGCATCTCGATCTTGCCGCCGCGGTGGATCGCCAGCGTGCGGTCGACGTAGTCGAGGACGCGCGCGCCGCGGGTCGACCCGATCGCGCGCATGATCTCCTCCCAGTGCGCCTGGTCGCGGGCGTCGACCGTGAACTCGCGTACGCGCTTGCCCTCGCTGCCCGCGCCCGGGACGAGGTCCACGCTCTGCAGCGCGCCCCCGGCCTCTGCGATCGCGGCCGTGACCTGGGCGATGGGCTCCTGGCGCGCGTCGAGCTCGACGCGGACCGTGACCGAGAATTGGGCGCTGACCGAGGTCGCCATGAGGCGCCCAAATATATGGAGCGGCGTGCGTGAGTGCTCGGCGGACGGGGCCACGCGCGCCGCCGGCCTCCATAAGATCGGGGCGTCGTGGCGGCCCGCTCCGAGAACGGCGACGGTGAGCTCTTCCTGATCGACGGGAACAGCCTCGCCTACCGTGCCTTCTTCGCCCTGCCGGAGTCGATCGCGACCGCCGACGGGCGCCCCACCAACGCGATCTACGGGTTCGCCTCGATGCTCGCCAAGCTCCTGGTGGAGTACAAGCCGCGCGCCGTGATCGTGGCCTGGGACGCCGGAATGTCAGGCCGCGACCGCGAGTACAAGGAGTACAAGGCCGGGCGCCCCTCGCGGCCCGACCTGTTGCGCGAGCAGTGGCCGCACCTGGCGCCGCTCGTCGAGGCCTTCGGCTTCCGCAACGTACGCGTCGAGGGGTACGAGGCCGACGACGTGATCGCGACGCTCGCGACGCGCGCCCGCGAGCGCGGCGAGCGGGTGATGATCGTCTCCGGCGACCGCGACGTGTACCAGCTCGTCGGCGACGGCATCCGCGTGATGACCACCTCTCGGGGCGTCACCGACACCAAGGTCTACGACCGCGAGGGCGTGATCGAGCGCTACGGCGTGCCACCGGAGCTGGTTCCCGACCTGATCGGGCTCAAGGGCGACACCTCGGACAACATCCCCGGCGTCCCCGGGATCGGCGACAAGACCGCCGCCCAGCTCCTCCAGCAGTTCGGCTCGCTCGAGGGCGTCCTCGAGTCCGTCGATCAGATCTCGGGAGCGAAGCGCAAGCAGAACCTGATCGAGCACGCCGATGACGCGCGCATCTCCAAGCAGCTCGCCACGATGAAGCTCGACGTCGAGGTCCCCGACGACGTCATCGAGAACACGCCTGGGCCCGACCTGAGCAAGCTGCGCGACTTCGCGGCAGAGTTCGAGCTGCGTTCGGTGATCCAGCGCCTCGAGGAGGAGTGGGACGGCGCGGTGCCGGGGCGCACGGTCGACGAGACGATCCAGGTCGAGGCGGTCGAGGGCGAGCCGTCCGACCTCGCGCCGGGCCCGATCGCGATCGCGATCGCCGGCGGGCGCTGGGCCGCGACCGACGGCGAGCGCGTCGTCGCCGGCCCGGCCGACGACCTGGCGGAGCTCGCCGAGAAGCTGCGCGACCGCCCCCTGATCGCGCACGACGCCAAGGGTCTCGGCGGCCAGGGGCGGCACGGGCTGCTCGCGTCCGCTCCCGGGCGGCTGGAGATCGAGTACGACACGGAGATCGGCGCGTACCTGATCGACCCCGCGCGGCGCGCCTACGTGCTCGATGAGCTCGCCGCCGACGCGGGCATCGCCGCTCGCTCGGCGGGCGCGCCGGAGCCGCCCACCGAGGGCCAGCTCGAGCTCGGCGCGGAGCCCGTGGAGGAGGAGGCGGACCCCGCCGTCGAGGCGCGGCTCACGTGGGAGCTCGCGAAGCTCCAGCGCGCCCAGCTCGCGGAGTTCGGGCTCGAGCGCGTGATGCGCGAGGTCGAGCTCCCGCTGATCGAGGTGCTGGTCGCGATGGAGAGCGCCGGGCTGCGCCTCGACCTGGAGCGCCTGCGCGCCATCGGCGCCGGGCTCGAGGAGCGGATCGCCGAGCTGGAGAAGCAGATCTATGAGGCGGCCGGGCACGAGTTCACGATCGGCTCGCCGCAGCAGCTCGCGCAGGTGCTGTTCAACGAGCTCGGCCTGACTCGCAAGCGGCGCGGCAAGACGGGCTTCTCAACCGACGCCCGCGTGCTCGCGCAGATCCGCGACGAGCACCCGATCGTCCCCGCGGTCGAGCAGTGGCGCGAGCTCACCAAGCTCAAGAACACCTACCTCGACGCGCTGCCCGAGTACGTCGATCCCGAGACCGGGCGCATCCACACCGTCTTCAGCCAGGTGACGGCGGCCACCGGGCGGCTCTCCAGCACGAGCCCGAACCTGCAGAACATCCCGATCCGCTCCGACGTGGGCAGGCCGGTGCGATCCTGTTTCGTCGCCGAGGAGGGCAACCGCCTGATCTCCTGCGACTACAACCAGGTCGAGCTGCGCGTGCTCGCCCACGTCGCCAACGAGGACGTGCTCCGCGAGATCTTCGCCTCCGGCGAGGACGTGCACAGCGCGACGGCCGCCGGGATCGTCGGCGCCGATCCGAACGCGATCACGCCCGCCGAGCGCTCCAAGGCCAAAATGGTCAACTACGGCATCGCCTACGGGCTCTCCGCCTTCGGGCTTGCCGACCGGCTGCAGATCTCACGCGAAGAGGCCGCCGACTACATCGACCGCTACTTCGAGCGCTTCCCCGCCGTGCGCCGCTTCATCGACGAAACGATCGAGCGCGCCGAGAAGGAGGGTTTCGTGAAGACGCTCATGGGCCGGCGCCGGCGGATCCCCGAGCTGCGCTCGAACCAGCGCCAGCGCCGCCTGCTCGGCGAGCGGCTCGCCGTCAACACCGTGATCCAGGGCACGGCCGCCGACATCATCAAGCTGGCGATGGTCCGCTGCTACCGGGCGCTCGCCGATGCCGGCATGCGGACGCGGCTGGTCCTGCAGATCCACGACGAGCTGCTCTTCGAGGGGCCCGAGGATGAGGCCGAAGCCGCCGCCGAGCTCGTCCGGAATGAGATGGTCGCGGCGTTCGACCTCGACCCGCCCCTCGTCGTCGAGGTCGGGATCGGGCGCGACTGGCTCGAGGTCAAGTAGGGGCGCGGCCCCGGCCGCTCCGGCTGACCGGGGCCGCGCCGCCTGACGATCAGCGCACCGCGATCGCGGTCCGGTAAGTCGCCTTCTTCAGGTTGGGCGCGCCGGAGTAGGCGATGGCGATCCGTCCGGCCTTGCGCGCCTTGAACGAGACGACGGCCACGTACCGCTTGCCGCGCTTGCGCAGGTTCGCCGACCCGAGCGTCGCCTTGCCGACCTTGACCTTCACCTTGCCGGTCGGGGCGGCGGCGCCCACGCCCCTGAGGATCACCCGGAGCGCCGCTCGCGCGCCCTTGGCGATCCGGTTCTTGCGGGCCTTGCCCTTCTTGATGACGACCCCGGCGAGCTTCGCCTTGGCCTTCTTCACCTGGAGGTTGAGCTCCTGCGGCGGCGGCGCCGCTACGCCGACGGAGGTGGGCTCGAAGCTCACCGCGAGCACGTGCTTCCCGGCTGGCAACGTCTTGGGCAGCTTGAGCTCGGCCGCGCCGTCGGCGAGCTCGGCGGCCGCGAGCGTCGCGGCGCCCTCGCTCACGCGCACGGTGCCCTCGGCCTCGAGGCTCGCGGGCACCGTCACCTGCACGCTCACCCTGGCCGGTACGTTGTAGGTGGTCGCCTGCGTCGTGGCGGTCAGCGTGGCTTCGACGGGCGTGCCGCCGCCCATGTTCCGGCCGTTCACGATCGTGTTGCCGAACTCGTCGATCTCGACGTCGGCGATCATCGCCGCGAGCAGGTTGATCCGCTGCCAGCTCGGCTTGCCGTCCTTGGTCTTGTCGAGCGCGTAACCGCCCGGGATCGCGGTGGCCTTCAGGACGAGCTCGCGCTGCTCGTCGGTGAGATCGGGGAAGGCCGTGCGGAGCAGGTCCGCCGCGTCCTGTGGGATCTCCGCGGGCGTGTCCTGGAAGGCCTCGTAGACGACCGGGAACCCGTCGTGCCGCGTGCCGTCGGGCAGCGTGTACGACGAGTAGCTCAGGCGCTCGGTGTAGATCTGGAGCGCCTCTGAGTCGGAGACCAGGCCGTCGCCCGCCTCGGCGCACTCCTCGAGGTCCCGGCTGTGGCCCGCGTCCTCGCAGGCCTCGCCGAGGACGTCGTGGAGCTCGTCGCTCGCCTGCTCGAGCAGCGAACGGAACTCCGGGTCGGCCCAGCGCTGCGCCGCGGTCGACTGGCCGGCGAGGCGCCCGCCGATCACGTCGAGGGGGTAGTGGAAGCCGAGCACGATCCGGTTGTTCCCGTACTCGGAGGTCCGGTACAGGATCTGCGGGGCGAGCTCCGGGATCAGCGTCGCCAGCACGGTGCCTTGCGCGTACCCGTGGTTCGCGTGGCCGCTCGGGAACGAGCCGTTCGTGCACAGCCCCGAGTAGCTCCCGGGGTAGTTGCGCTCGATCCGCCCGGCGCCCGTGAACGTCGCGCACTGCGAGCCCGAGACGAAGCCCAGGCGGTTGTACGGGCGCTTGTACGCGTACGCGGCCTTGGCCGGCTCGTGGTCGCGCCCGCGCTCGATGAGCGTGCCGAGCAGCGCCTTGGTCTTGGGCAGCATCCCGCTGTTCATCGCCTGGGTGTAGAGGGGTCCCAGCACGCTGCCGAAGCCATCGGCCATCGTGGTGTACGCCGAGCCGTCGGCATCCGCGGTCGCCTGGGCGATCTTGGCCGGGTGGCCGACGGCGCCGTTGTTGATCGCGACGGCGACCCGGTCGTTCGCGGCGACCAGCGGCGAGCTGCTCGGCAGGTCGAAGTTCGGCGCGAGGATGTGCGGGTGGTAGGTGAGCAGGTCGGCGAATCCGTCGAGCAGGTCGACGAAGAAGTCGCCCCCGTTGTCGCCGACCGGCATCGTGTCCGAGGGGTACTCCCGGTTGAGCTCGTCGGGCGTGTACGGCGCCGGCACCCGCTCGCTCGTCGCCGCCAGCGTCGGCAGCGCGAAGTAGATGTCCGAGCTGGTGTCGTTGACGTTGTGGAGCTCGACGGCGACCACGTTCTCGCCCTCGCGCAGGGCGTCCGCGGGGATCACGAAGTTCTTGATCCGCGGGTCGCTGAGGGTCCCGCCGGCGTACTGGAGGTTTGAGGTCACGGTCGAGCCCTCGTAGTCCGCGAACACCTCGACGCCGTTGAGGTAGATCGCCACGGCGTCGTCGTGGACGAGCGTCCCGTAGAGGCCTCTGATCGAGTCGAGGGCGTCCTGGTCGAGCTCGAAGGTGGTGCGGAAGAAGTACGCCGGGACGGCCGGTGCGGAGACCCCGTTCAGGTAGTGCTTGAGCAGCGTCGTGACCGGGAAGTTCGGGCCCACGTCGGTGCCCCCGTTCTTGGCGCCGAACGGGCCGAGGCCGGTCTTCCAGGTGCCCGGCGGCGTCGCGCCGACCTGCGTCCAGGCCGTGCGGTCGGGGCCGGGCGAGGGGTCGACCGTGCCGTCCTCCAGATACGACCACTCGGTCTCCGACGTGATGATCGCCGAGGAGTAGCCGGGCGTGCCGCTGCGCAGCGTCCAGTCCGCGATCTGGAACTTGGCGTTGTCCGACGCGGTGCTGTTCGCGAGGTTCGCGGTGACCCTGAGCTGGTAGTAGCGGTACGTGCCGGGGTTCGCGACGGCGTAGACGTTGCGCTGGAAGCGCGCCTGGAAGCGCTCGTCCGTCCGCGCGTCGATCTCGACCCAGGAGGCGTGGTTCGCGTCAGTGGCGGCCGCCGGGTCGTTGCTGGCCAGGATCGTCCAGTCCTTGGGGTCGCGCTCCGGCGCGTCGTTCGCGGAGGTGAGGGAGTAGCCGGTGACCAGGGCGGGCTCGGACAGCGTGTAGATCGCCCAAACCGGGTTGGCCGGGGTGGGCTGGCCGCTGTCGCGGGCGTACCACTTCCTGGTCGGGTCGCGGTCCTTGAGGAACTCGATGTTCTCGGTGGCGCTCTCGTAGTTCGGGAAGTTCGAGGTCACCGACTCGACAAGCGAGTGCACCTCATCCGAGTCGCCGCGCACCTGGAGCGGGGCGGCCTGGGCGGGCGGGGTCCACGCCGCGACGAGCAGGGCGCCCACGGCGAGGAGCGCGACGAGGATGGACGGCGAACGACGTGGTTGCACGGCAGCGCGCCGCGCGATCTCTCCTCCAGGCATGCCATATGACTATCACCGACCGCCTTATGGCGCGTTGTCGTCGGAAGTTCAGCCGGCGGGCCCGTGGCGCGCGCGACGGCGAGGGCGCGCTCTCAGGCCGCGGTCGCCGCGGGCGCCTTGGCGCGACTCGGGATGCGCGCGTAGCGCTCCGCGAACTCGGGCGGGGCGATCTTCAGGTAGTGGCCGAACGACCAGCGCACGAAGCTCTCCGCCCCCACGGCGGCGATCACGGCGCGCTGCGCGCGGGCGGGGAGCCGCGGGACGGTCCGCTGGGCGCGCAGCATCCAGCGGTACTTCCATTCGTGCGCGTCGCTGAACGCCGCGTAGTCGCGCAGCGCGGCGGCGCGGTCCTTGCGGCCCTCGACCACGGCGCGCAGCTCCTCGCCGAGCGCGATCGCGAAGTAGAAGGCGGTCCGGATGCCCTCGGCCGTGAGGGGCAGGCAGTGTCCCGCCGAGTCGCCGACGAAGAAGACGTCGTCCTCGGTCGCCCGGCGCAGCTTGTGCGGGATCCAGTTGCCCTGGTAGCGGACGGCGTCGCGCCCGAGGTCCTCGGCGAGCAGCACGGTGGTCCGCTTGACGTGGAAGCGGGGGTCGAACGAGCCGACGCCCACGCGCACCTCGTCGCGCGCCGGGAACGACCAGCCGTAGCCGGCGGGCACGTAGCGGCGGTCGATCCAGATCTCCATGTCCTCGCCGTTGCCTGGCGGGTGCACCTCGAGCCCGCGCGAGAGCGGCGCGTCAGGGGGCTGGTAGGCGTTGCCCGCGAGCACCCGCTTCCAGCCGAGCGCGTCGACGACGAGGGGCGCGGAGACCGTGCCGCGATCGGTCTCGACCGCGATCTCGTCGCCCTCGCCGGCGCGCCTGCCGCTCACCGCCGCGGTCTCGAACTCGCAGTCGCAGTCCGCGAAGAGCAGGTCGCAGAGCTCCCGGTAGTCGAAGGTGGTGAACGACCATGGCAGCTTGTAACGCGAGGTGCCGTGGGGCGTGTGGATGACGAGCGTGTGGAACTCCTGGCGCGCCGAGGCCTCCAGCCCCATGGCCCGCAGCCAGCTCGTCGGGATCCCGCACGCCGAGGTCTGGCGCTCGCCGATCTCGTAGCGGTCGAGCAGGAGCGTCCGCGCGCCGCTGCCCGCCAGCTGGCGGGCGACGGTAAGCCCGGCGAAGCTCGCCCCGCAGATGATCACGTCGTACGAGCCGCCGATCGGCGTGCGTTCCGCGCCTCTCTTCGTCGCTCGCTTGGGCACGGCGCCCGATTCTGGCAGCTTGCGGCCGCGACCCGGACGGGCGGCGCCCCGCGGCAGCGTCGCGGGCGCCGGGGGACGGTCGGCTAGAGCCCCTGGCGGATCTGCAGGCGGTTGCCGTCGGGGTCCTCGAACATCGCGATCCGGCCCCAGGGGAACTCGAGCACGTCGGTCACGAACCGCACGCCCCGCTCCTTGAGCTGGTCGTACGCGTGCTCGCAGTCGTCGACCTCGAGCGTGTAGGCGGCCGGGACGCGCCCGAAGGCGGGCTCAGCGGCGCCCGGCTTGCCGGGCCAGAGCACGAGGGAGAGGTCCTGGCCCTCTACGCCGACGGCGAGGAACCGCGGCCCCTCGTGGGCCTGGTTGTCGACGCGCTTCTCGAGGCCGAGGACGTCCGTGTAATAGGAGAGCGCCTCGTCCTGGTCGCTGACGAGGACGTGGGTGTAGAGAACTCGGTTGAGCATCTGTGCCTCCGCTGTTGGGGGGTCTTCATTAGGGAAGACGGAGCGCAGGCCCGCGCCGTGACCGAGGTGGCGACTTGGTTCGCCATTCGGTATAAAGCGCGGCGAGGAGAAGGCGAAAGTGAGCGAGAGGCGCTCACGCCGAAGTGGAGGTGTAGATGAGGATCGGAGTACTGACCGGCGGGGGTGACGTCCCAGGGCTCAACCCCTGCATCAAGGCCATCGTCAACCGCGCGGAGGAGGCCGGCCACGAGGTGATCGGCATAACGCGCGGTTGGGGAGGCCTTCTGAACTTCGACCTCGACCGCTCCGACGAGGAGAACGCGGACTGCTTCCGCCCCCTGACGCGCGCCAACGTGCGGACGATCGACCGCTACGGGGGCACCCACCTGCACACCTCGCGCACCAACCCGGGGCGCGTGAAGCCGGCGATGATGCCCAAGTTCCTCGAGGGCAAGTACGAGTACGACCCCGAGACGGGCACCGCGGACTGCACCCCGCACGTGCTCAAGGTGCTCGAGCGCCTCGGCATCGACACGCTGATCCCGATCGGCGGTGACGACACGCTCTCCTACGGCGTGCGCATGCACCAGGAGGGCGTGCCGGTCGTGGCCGTGCCGAAGACGATGGACAACGACGTCTTCGGCACGGACTACTGCATCGGCTTCTCGACCGCGGTCACGCGGTCGGTGGAGGCGATCCATCAGCTCCGCACGCCCACCGGCTCGCACGAGCGGATCGCCGTGGTGGAGCTCTTCGGCCGCTACTCGGGCGAGACCGCGCTGATCTCCGCGTACCTGGCCGACGTCGACCGCGCGCTGATCAGCGAGGTGCCGTTCGAGATCGAGCGCGTCGCGGAGCTCGTCGTCGGGGACCGCGAGCGCAACCCGTCGAACTACGCGATGGTGGTGGTCTCCGAGGGCGCCAAGGAGAAGGGCGGCGAGATGATGCTCACGGGCCCGGAGGACGCGTACGGCCACCGCAAGCTCGGTGGGATCGGCATGGTGGTCGCCGCGAAGATCAAGGAGCTGACCGGCATCGACACGCTCTCGCAGAATCTCGGCTACATGATGCGCGCGGGCGCGCCGGACTCGCTCGACCGGATGGTGGCGATCACGTTCGGGAACATCGCGGTCGACAAGATCCTCGGCGGGCACTCCGGCCTGATGGTCGCGCTGCGGGAGGGCCGCTACACGACGGTGCCCGCGGATACCCCCGCGCAGGGCGAGAAGCGGGTGGACGTGGACGCCTTCTACGACATCGAGGGGTACCGGCCGCGGGTCACGGCTGTGGACGGAAAGCCGATGTTCCTCTACTAGAGGGGGCGGGACGCGACTTCAAAATCGCATCTGCCATCATTGGCCTTCGTGTCTGCAACCGAAACCCTGATCGAGTCCGAATCCGAAAACAAGCCGGCCGCCGACGGCGACCTCATGATCGAGGTGGACGGCAAGATGGTCCCCAACTACGCCGCCACCATCAAGCCCTTCGAGGAGGGCGACGTCGTCAGCGGCGAGGTGGTCCGCATCGACAAGGACGAGGTCCTCGTCGACATCGGCTACAAGTCCGAGGGCGTCATCCCGGCGAACGAGCTTTCGATTCGGCGCTCGGTCAACCCCGCCGAGGAGGTCGAGCTCGGCGAGCGCGTCGACGCGCTCGTGCTCACCAAGGAGGACCAGGAGGGGCGCCTCGTCCTCTCCAAGAAACGCGCCCGCTTCGAGAAGGCCTGGCGCAAGATCGAGGCGGCCGCCGAGACCGGCGAGCCCGTTGAGGGCACGGTCATCGAGGTCGTCAAGGGCGGCCTGATCCTCGACCTCGGCGTGCGCGGGTTCCTGCCGGCGTCGCTGGTCGACATCCGGCGCGTCCACAACCTCGAGGAGTTCCGCAACCAGACCCTCGAGTGCAAGGTCATCGAGCTCAACCGCAGCCGCAACAACGTGGTGCTGTCGCGGCGCGCGGTCCTCGAGGAGGAGCGCAAGGAGGTCCGCGAGCAGATCCTCGGCCGCCTGCAGCCGGGCATGATCGTCGAGGGCAAGATCTCGAACATCGTCGACTTCGGCGCGTTCGTCGACCTCGACGGCATCGACGGCCTGATCCACATCTCGGAGCTCTCCTGGAGCCACGTCAACCACCCGTCCGAGGTCCTGCAGATCGGCGAGACCGTGCGGGTCAAGGTGCTCGACATCGACCGCGAGCGCCAGCGCATCTCGCTCGGCCTCAAGCAGACGCAGGAGGACCCGTGGCAGAAGGTGCTCAACGAGTACCGCGTGGGCGACGTGCTCGAGGGCAAGGTCACGAAGGTCGTCGCCTTCGGCGCCTTCGTCGAGATCATCCCGGGCATCGAGGGCTTGGTCCACATCTCCGAGCTCGCCGAGCACCACGTCGAGACCCCGAGCGAGGTCGTCCAGCCGGGCGACATGAAGTGGGTCCGGATCCTCGAGATCGACGAGGAGCGCCGCCGGATCTCGCTCTCGATCAAGCGCGCGGAGAGCCAGAACCTCCCGCTCCGCGACCTGATCCCCGACGAGCTCAAGCAGACCCTCGCCGCCGAGCAGGCCGCGACCCAGGAGGAGGAGCCGGTCTCGGGTGGCGCCGACGTCCCCGACCTGGGCCTCTCCGAGGAAGTCTTCTCCGACGCTCCCCCCGCCGAGGAGGGGGGCGAGGAGCCCGACGAGCAGAGCTGAGGACGGCGCCTTGCCGGCGCCGGGCCCCGCGCTCATCGGACTCAGCGGAGCAATCGCGTCGGGCAAATCCGCTGCGCTCGCGGCGCTTGAGCGCCTCGGCGCGGTGACGCTGTCCACCGACGCGGTCGTCCACGAGCTCCTCGACGAGCCCGCGACCCGCGCGCGGTTGGTCGAGCGCTGGGGCGAGGAGGTCGCGCCCGACGGGCGCGTCGACCGCGCCGCGATCGGGCGCATCGTCTTCGCCGACCCCGCGGAGCTCGAGTGGCTTGAGGGCCTGCTGCACCCGCTGGTGGGTGAGCGCGTGGCGCGCTGGCGCACGGAGCTGCCCGATAACGCCGAGCTCGCGGTCGTCGAGGTGCCACTCCTGTTCGAGGCGGGCATGGAGGGCCTCTTCGACGCGACCCTGGTCGTGGTGGCCGGCGACGAGCTGCGCGCCGAGCGCGCCCGGGCTCGCGGCACGGCCGACCTCGAGGGGCGCGCGGCGCGTCAGCTGAGCGAGGGGGAGAAGGCGGCGCGCGCGACGTTCGTGGTCGAGAACAAGGGCACGCTCGAGGACCTCGAGGAGGCCCTGCGCGCGCTGTGGCCGCGGTTGGTAGCGGCGCGGAGGGCGGCGTGAGCCGCCGCACCGGAGCCGCGCGCCGCCGTACCAGAGCCCGTCGCTCACCAGCACGCAGCCGCGGGCCGATCCGCCGACGGCGCGCTCGCAGTGCGCGCGGGAAGCGGGGGCCGCGGCGGGCCCTCCTGCCGATGCTCGTCACGCTGGTCGCCGTGGTCGGTATCGGCTTCGCGGTCAGCCGGATCGACGTGGACGACGCGATCCGCGAGGTGACGCTGCCCCTGCGGCACGACGACATCATCCGCCAGCAGTCCAGGGAGAAGGGCGTGGACGCGGCGCTGATCGCTGCGGTGATCTACGCGGAGTCGCGCTTCCGCGACCAGACCTCGCACGCCGGCGCGCGTGGCCTCATGCAGATCACGCCCGACACGGCGGAGGTGATCGAGCGGCTGAGCGGCGGGACCACGTTCGTCGTCGACGACCTCTCCGACCCCGACATCAACATCCGCTACGGGACCTTCTATTTGCGGCACCTCCTCGACCGCTACGACGGCAACGAGAAGGCGGCGCTCGCCGCCTACAACGCGGGGATGGGGCACGCGGATCGCTGGGGCGGAGCCGACCTCGACGTCGACGACATCACCTTCCCGGAGACCGCGGCTTACGTCGAGGAGGTCCTCGAGAAGCGCCGCGAATACCGCGAGAAATACGCCGACGAGCTCGGCCTCTGACCCCGTGATCGACTTTCCTAGTCCCATGAACGAGAAAACTCGATCACGCCGCTCCGCCCGGGCCCGTGATCGACTTTCCTCGTCTCAGGGACGAGAAAGCTCGATCGCGTCGCGGCGCCTCGGGTCGTGATCGAGGTTCCTAGTCCCACGGACGAGCAAAGTCGATCGCGTGCGGTAGGCATCCGGGTGTGGATCTCCTGCTCGCCTGGTTAGCCCTGCCGCTGCTGCTCGCCGCGCTCGCGGGCGGCCTGGGGCTGTTGGTCGAGCGCCTCGCGGCGACGCGGATTCCCGGTGCGCTCGTGCCGGTCGCGGGTCTCGCCGCCGTCGCGGTGGTCGGCGCCGCGTTCGCCGCCTGGCCGGCGGTGGCGCCGGCGGGCACCGTTGCGCTCGCCGCGCTGGCGGCCGCGGGGTGGGGGTGGGTGGTCCTCGTTCGGCGCCCGCTGCGGGTCGACCCGGCCGCCGCGGTCGTGGCGGGCGCCGCCTTCGCCTGCTTCGCGCTGCCGATCGTCGCTTCCGGCGAGGCCACGTTCGCCGGCTACGTGAAGCTCGACGACACCGCCACCTGGCTCGCGCTCGTCGACCACGTGCTCAGCGATGGCCGCGACCTGAGCAACCTTGAGCCGTCGACCTACGAAGCGACGCTGGCGGAGAACCTCGCCGACGGCTACCCGGTCGGGGCTCTCGTGCCGTTCGGCGTGGCCGCGGGGATCGTGGGCCTCGACCCGGCCTGGGCGATCCAGCCCTACATGGCGTTCGCGGGGGCGCTGCTCGCGCTCGCCCTCTGGGAGCTCGGACGTCCGGTCGTGCGCTCGCGGACGCTGCGCGCGGTGGCCGCCGTGGTTGCCTCGCAGGCCGCTCTGCTCCACGGCTACTACCTGTGGGGCGGGGTGAAGGAAGTGTTCGCCGCGGCGCTCGTCGCCGGGCTCGCGCCGCTCGCGCTGCGGGCGGGGCGGGGCGGAGGGTCCTGGCGCGCGCTCGTGCCGCCGGGGGTCGTCGCGGCGGGTCTGGTCGCCGGGTTGAGCGCGGGCGGGCTTGCATGGGCGCTGCCGGCGCTGCTCGGTGGCGCCGTCCTGCTCTTCCGCGAGCGTGGCCCGCGGGCGGCGGCGGAGCACGCGCTCGCCTTCGCCGCGCTGCTCGCCGCCCTTTGCGCGCCGCAGCTCGCCGCGGGGCTCGTGCCCCCGACGTCCGCGCCGCTGACCGACGACGACGCGATCGGCAACCTTGCGGAACCGCTCGGCCCCGAGCGGCTCGCGGGCATCTGGCCGGCCGCGGACTTCCGGTTCGCGGCCGAGGCCCCGATGCTGACCGCGGCGCTGATCGCGATCGCCGCCGCCGCAGGCGCGGCCGGGGTCTGGCTCGCGTGGCGCCGCGGCGCCCCCGGGCTGCCGGTCTACGTCGGCGGGGCCGTGGCCGTCGCGCTCGCGCTGCTCGGGGGCGGCTCGCCCTGGGTCGGCGCGAAGGCGCTCGCGATCGCCTCGCCGGCCATGCCGCTCGCCGCCGCGTTGGCCGGTGCCGCGTGGCTCGAGGCGCGGCCCAGGGCGCTGGGGATCGCGGCGGTCGCGGCGCTCGTCGCCGGCATCGCCTGGTCGAGCGCGCTCGCCTACCGGGGCGTCAGCCTCGCGCCGCGCGACCAGCTCACCGAGCTCGCCCAGGTCGGCGAGCGGCTCGCGGGGAGGGGGCCGGTGCTGCTCGCCGAGTACCAGCCCTACGGCGCCCGGCATTTTTTGCGCGAGGCCGCTCCCGAGGCGCCGGCGGAGCTGCGCCGCCGCCGCGTGCCGCTGCGCGACGGGAGCCCGCTGGAGCGGGGCCGCTACGCGGACGTGGATCGGTTCGCGACCGAGGCCCTCTTCGCCTACCGGGCGCTCGTCCTGCGCCGGCATCCCGGGCTGAGCCGCCCGCCGAGCGGGTTCGAGCGCACCTGGGCGGGCCGCTTCTACGAGGTCTGGGAGCGGCGCGAGGGCGCGCGCCCGCCGCGCGCGCACCTGCCGCTCGGCTCACCCCTGGACCGCGGGGCCGTGCCCCGCTGCGCCGCCGTGCGCCGCCTGGCGGCGCGGGCCGCGCTCGGCGAGGTCATCGTCGCCGGGCCGGCCGGGGAGTCAGTCGTCGCGCGGCTGGCGGAAGGGTCCGAGCGCGTACCGGAGCCCGCGGAGGCCGAGGTGGTGCGCGGGACGGTCGAGCTTCGGCGTGGCGGCAAGTTCCGGGCGTGGCTGGGCGGCTCGCTGCGCGGCGCGGCCGCGGTGCGAGTCGACGGGGCAAGCGCCGGCGAGGCACGCCACCGCGTGAACCACGCGGGCGGCTTCACGCCGCTGGGGACGCTCGCGCTGGGCCCGGGTCGCCACGAGGTCGAGCTGCGCCTCTCGGGCCCCGACCTCCACCCGGGTAGCGGCGGCGGCCGCGAGCTGATCGGCCCGGTGGTGCTCACGAGCGAACCGCCCGACAGGGCGCTCGTGCGCGTCAGGCCGGGCGAGGCCGCGCGGCGCCTGTGCGGGAGGCGGTGGGATTGGATCGAGCTCGCCCCCGCCGCGCGACCTCGACATATCGACGAGTAATCCCACGATATGTCGAAGTCCCGAAGGGCCCCGCCGCGCGACCTCGACATATCGACGGTTGATCCCACGGAACGTTGAAGTCGTGGTGGGGCGGGGGTTGCGGGCACGTCCGTGCGAGGTGGACCGTCGGCCGATGTCAGCGGCGGATCCGCGTCGAGCCCGAGCTCGTCGTCGGAGTCGATCCAAGACGAGGGTGCCGTTACCGGGTCCGGACGGGGAGCCGGCCCGGTCAGCGCACGCGCGTCATGCGCTTCGCCTCCGCGCGCGTCGGGGCGAGGGCGACGAGCACCACCTCGCCGCGCGCGGAGGAGGCCGCCCACCCCTGGGGGAGGCGCCAGGCGTCCGTGGCCTCGCGCCTGCCGTCGAGGCCCTCGGCGAGCCAGTCGCGGACGGCGGTCGCGAACTCGCGGGCGTCGCGGCGGGTGTCCCAGCGCCAGGCGAGCGCGAGGGCGTGGTCGGCGTGGGTGTCGGCGTCCGGGCCGGCGCCGGCGCGGCGCCACAGGACGTAGCGGTCGCCGCCCCAGCCAGCCGCGGCGCGTCGCGCCTCGACCGGGTCGAGAGCCGACCGCAGCAGTTCCCGCGTGGCGAACTCGCCGATCGTCTCCCGGTCGACCATGCGCCACCCGGGGCCGGGCGAGTTCAGGCGGGGCGCGGGCAGGGGCTCCTCGTTGGCGAGGTACTTCTCGGGGTGGATGACTTGCTCCGTGCTGGCCGGCGGGCGGTGACGGTAGGCGTAATCGACGAGCTTCCAGTCGGGGCTCAGCTCGAGCAGGCTCTCCACGAACCGCTGGCCGCCGAAGTAGGTGAAGAGCATTTCGCTCAGGACGAAGCGCGGCAAATCATCGGTTCCCGGTTCGATCGCCTCCGTGTCGACCGCGAGCTCGCCGGGGCCGAGATGGGTCAGGGCGTAGCGGAGCATGAGCTCGGTCGCCGACCCCTCGATCAGCGCCGCGCGCGCGAGATCGCGATCGTCTGCTCGGACCCCGGGATCCTCGATCCCGAAGCTCTGGTCCTCGAGGGCGTGGGTGAGCTCGTGAGCGAGCACGAACTCGGCTATGCCGGCGCCCGCGGGCACGGCGTCACCGAGCAAGAACAGCTCATCCTCCCGGGGGTCGTAATAGGCCGCGGTCGCGCCGCTCGTGTCCGCCGCGATCTCGCCGAGGCTCTGGTCCGGCTCGAGCAGGCCGAGTAGCTGCAGCTCGATATCCGCGAGCGCGACCAGCCGCTGCGCATCGGGGTGCGCGAGCTCCTGCTCGAGCCGCTCGCGCAAGGCCTCCGTGTCCGACAGTCGCGCCTCCGGGACCGCCTCGAAGCGCAGCCCGCGCAGCCGCTCGACCCGCCGGGCCACGACCGGGGTGCGCTCCCTGCCCAGCCGGGCGAGCTCGTCCGGGTCGAGACCGGCGGCGTCCGGCTCCCCGCCTGGCCCGCTCGGCGCGACCGACGGGCGCTCCCAGACCAGCCCGGCAAGCAGCCCAGCGGCGAGCAGCGCGAGCAGCGCGAGGGTCCCGGCGAGCGAGGGGAGCGGGTTCCCGGGAGGCGGCATCCCCGGGATCAAACCAGGGTCGCGGGGCCGCCCGCGCGCCCCGGTACATTCAGTCTGCGTGCCCGAGTTCCGTCTGAACCCCGCGTACACGCCCACGGCGGACCAGCCGAAAGCGATCGACCAGCTCGCCGAGGGACTGGACGCCGGCGAGCGTTACCTGACCCTGCTCGGCGCCACGGGCACGGGCAAGACCTTCACGATGGCGGCGACCATCGAGCGCATCCAGCGGCCCGCGCTGGTCATCGCCCACAACAAGACGCTCGCCGCGCAGCTCTGCAACGAGTTCCGGGAGTTCTTCCCGGACAACGCGGTCGAGTACTTCGTCAGCTACTACGACTATTACCAGCCCGAGGCCTACGTCCCGGCGCAGGACCTCTACATCGAGAAGGACTCGTCGATCAACGACGAGATCGACCGCCTGCGCCACGCGGCCACCGCCGCGCTGTTCGCGCGCCGCGACGTGGTGATCGTCGCGTCGGTCTCGTGCATCTACGGCATCGGCTCGCCCGAGCTCTACCGCAAGCAGATGCAGCTCTTCAAGGTGGGCGAGTGGATCGACCGGGACGACTTGTTCCGCAAGCTGATCACGATGCAGTACCAGCGCAACGACACCAACCTCGTGCGCGGCTCGTTCCGGGT
>DATCLC010000090.1:0-3042 GCA_036564135.1 Solirubrobacterales bacterium | reverse complement strand
CCGCGCTGCGCGTTCCCGAGGAGGTGCGGCGCGAGCGGCCGGCGGAGCGCTACGAGACCCGGCTGCGCCTCTAGTGGCCGCGGCGCCCGAGTCAGGCACGCGCATCGACCGCGCCTGGCGCAACGTGATCGCCCTGGGCGCGGACGACGGGCGCCTGGTGGCGACGAGCTTCGAGGAGCCGCGCCCAGCGGTCACCGTGCCGTTCCCCCGCGACCTCGAGCCGGCGCTCGCCGAGGGCCTGCGCGCCGCCGGCATCGAGAGCCTGTACGCGCACCAGAACGAGGCGCTCGGGGAGGCGGCGCATCGCCACGTGATCGTCACCAGCGGCACCGCCTCCGGCAAGTCGCTCGCCTTCAACCTGCCGGTGCTCGAGGGGCTCGCCCGCGACCCGCACGCGCGGGCGCTCTACCTCTACCCGATGAAGGCGCTCGCCCAGGACCAGGCCCGCAAGCTCGCCGAGCTGCGCCTGCCGTTCCTGCGCCACGCGATCTACGACGGCGACACCCCGCGCGAGGACCGGCCGCAGATCCGCCGCCGCTCGAACCTGCTGCTCTCCAACCCGGACATGCTGCACGTGGGCGTGCTGCCCCATCACAAGCGCTGGGGGGACTTCTTCGCGAACCTCGAGTGGGTCGTCGTCGACGAGGCGCACACCTACCGCGGCGTGTTCGGCTCGCACGTGGCGAACGTCCTGCGCCGCCTGCGGCGCGTCGCCCGGCTCTACGGCTCGGAGCCGCGTTTTCTGCTCGCCTCGGCGACGATCGCCAACCCGCGCGAGCTGGGCGAGCGGCTGGTGGGCGAGCCGGTGAGCGTGGTCGGGGAGGACGGCGCGCCGCGCGCGGGGCGGCGGATCGTGATGTGGAATCCGCCGGTGATCGACGAGGCCACGCAGAAGCGGCGCTCGGCGCTCTCGGAGGGCGCCGAGCTGCTCGCGGACCTCGTCTCCGAGGGCCTGCGCACGATCTGCTTTCTGCGCTCGCGCAAGGGCATCGAGCTGATCCAGCGCTTCGCGCGTCAGCGCCTCGAGGACCGCGGCCAGGGCGCGCTCGCCGAGCGGATCGCGCCCTACCGCGCGGGGTATACGCCGCAGCAGCGCCGCGAGATCGAGGCGCGCCTGATGGGAGGCGAGCTGCTCGGGGTGGTAGCCACCGACGCGCTCGAGCTCGGCATCGACATCGGCGAGCTCGACGCCTCGATCTGCGTGACGTTCCCCGGAACGGTCGCGAGCCTGCGCCAGATGTGGGGGCGCGCGGGCCGGCGCTCGGAGGGCCTTGCGATCTACATCGCCGGCGAGGACGCGCTCGACCAGTTCTTCTGCCGCCACCCCGAGGAGTTCCTGGGACGTCCCGTCGAGGCGGCGATCCTCGACCACCGCAACGAGCGCATCCAGGCTGGGCACGTGATGACGGCGGCCTACGAGATCCCGCTCGGCGGCACCCCGCCCCAGCCCGGCGCGGCCGACGATGAGATCCTCGGCGAGGGCTGGCGCGAGCGCGCCGACGAGCTGGTCGCGGCCGGCCGGCTGCGCCGCTCGCGCGACGGGCGGTATCTACCGCGCGGGCCGGGCTTTCCGGCGGGCGAGGTCGCACTGCGCTCGGCGTCGCTCGACTCGATCGCGGTCGTCGACGCGAGCTCGGGGGAGATGCTCGGCCTGGTGGAGGCCGAGCGCGCGTTCACGACGGTGCACCCCGGCGCGGTCTACCTTCACCTCGGCCGCTCGTACGAGGTGCGCGAGCTCGACCTGGAGGCGCGCCGCGCGATCGTCGAGCCCTTCGACGGCGACTGGTACACGCAGCCCAAGAAGGAGACGATGGTGTTCATCGAGGCGATCGGCGAGCGCACCGAGCGGCTCGGCTGCGAGCTCAACTTCGGTGAGGTCTCGGTCACCGAGCAGGTGATCGCCTATCAGCGCAAGCGCCTCTCCGACCATGAGGTGATCGACTTGGTGGGGCTCGAGCTCCCCGAGCAGAACTTCCCCACGCAGGCCCTCTGGTACGTGCTGCCCGACGAGCTCGCCGGCCCCGCGGCGCTACCGCCGGAGATCCAGCTCGGCGCCCTGCACGCCGCCGAGCACGCCCAGATCGCCGTCCTGCCGCTGCTCGCGATGTGCGACCGCTGGGACATCGGCGGGCTCTCCACGAACGTCCACTTCCAGACCGGCCGGCCGACGATCTTCATCTACGACGGTCACCCCGGCGGCGTGGGCATCTCCCGCCGCGGCTTCGAGCGCTTCGACCGGTTGGTCGGCGACGCCGCCCGGCTCGTCGGCGAGTGCCCGTGCGAGCGCGGCTGCCCCTCGTGCGTGCAGAGCCCCAAGTGCGGGAACCTGAACGAGCCGCTCCACAAGCAGGGCTCGCTGGAGCTCATGCGCGGGATGCTGGCGGCCGCCGACCGGTGATCGACTTTCCTCGTCTCCCGGACCAGCAACCTCGATCACGAGCGCACCCCACCGCCGCGATCGAGTTTGCTCGTTTCCTCGACTAGAAACCTCGATCACGGGCGCAAGCTCGCGGCCCTGATCGACTTTTCTCGTCTGGTGGACTAGAAACCTCGATCACGTGACTACGGCCGTGCCGGACAACCGCCCGCCCCAGATCGCCGTGATCGGCAGGGGCACGTCGGACGAGGAGGCCGAGGCGCTCGCCGAGGAGGTTGGGCGGCTGCTCGCCGGGGCGGGCGCGCGGGTCGTCTGCGGCGGCCTGGGCGGCGTGATGGCCGCGGTCGCGAAGGGCGCCCGCGAGGCGGGCGGCGAGGTGATCGGGATCGTGCCCAGCGCCGACCCCGCCGACGCCAACCCGTACTGCACGCACGTCGTCGCCACCGGCATCGGCAAGGCGCGCAACCTGGCGGTCGTCGCCTCGGGAGACGCGGTGATCGCGATCGGCGGCGAGTGGGGCACTCTCTCGGAGATCGCGCATGCCCGGCAGTTCGGCAGGCCGGTGATCGCTCTGGCGAGCTGGCGGGTCGAGCCGCACGCCCCGATCGCCGAGGGAGCGGGGGTCGAGGAGGCCGACTCGCCGGAGCGCGCGGTCGCCCTGGCGC
>DATCLC010000089.1:0-6650 GCA_036564135.1 Solirubrobacterales bacterium | reverse complement strand
GCAGGACCGCGACGAGCTGGTCGACGACCTGCGCACCTGGCTTGCGCGCGAGCGCGAAGACGAGCTCGCTACCGCCCTCGCCGAGGGCGCGTACGAGGTGAGCTTCGGCTACCGCGAGCGCGGCTCCGGCTCGGACGCGGGCCTCTCGAGCGCCGAGCCCGTCGAGGTCTCTGCCGGCGGGGTGCGGCTCGCGGTGGCGGGCCGCATCGACCGCGTGAACTGGGACCCCGGCCGCGGGCGCTTCCGCGTGATCGACTACAAGACCGGCAGCGACTCGCGCATGCCCGCCGACGGCGCGCTCGCCGGCGGCACCGCGCTCCAGCTGCCCCTGTATCTGCTAGCGGCGGCGAAGCTGCTCGGGATCGACCCAGCCCGCGGCTTGGCCGAGTACCACTACGCGACCAGGCGCGGCCGCTTCAGCCGCAGCCGGTTCGACGGCGCGGACCTCGCCGAGCGCAAGGCGGACCTCGAGGCGCTGCTGGGCCGGATGCTGGACGGGATGCGCTCCGGTTTCTTCCCGATGGCGATCGCAAACGCTCGCGATTGCACCTACTGCGCCGCGAGTGGCCTCTGCCCCACGAACCGCATGCGCCTCATCGAGCGCAAGTCCGACGACCCCGCGTTTGAGCCGATCCAGCGGATCCGGGAGGTCGAGTGAGCGCGAGCGCGACACCCGTCGATGCCGCCGCGCGCGAGCGGATCCGCACCCAGGTCGGGCAGAACATGCTGGTCGAGGCCGGCGCCGGGACCGGCAAGACCACGTCGCTGGTCGCGCGGATCACCGAGGTGCTCGCCTCGGGCCAGGCCACCGTCGACGAGCTTGCGGTGATCACCTTCACGAACAAGGCGGCCGCCGAGCTCTCGGCCCGGGTGCGCGAGCGGCTCGAGGAGGCGCTCGGCGGGGAGACCGACCCCGGGCGCCGCGCACGCCTCGCGGCAGCGGTGCGCGGCCTCTACCGCGCGCGGATCGAGACGATCCACTCGTTCGCCACCAGCCTGCTGCGCGAGCGGCCGGTCGAGGCCGGCCTTGACCCCGAGTTCCGCGCGCTGAGCGACCTGGAGTCCGAGCTCATGTTCGAGCGCGCCTTCGGCGAGTGGCTCACAAGGACCCTCGCCGAGGACCGCCCGGAGATCAGCCGGGCGCTGCACCTCGGGATCGGCCCCGACGAGCTGCGCGCGGCAGCCCTTGAGGTTCACCGCCACCGCTACCTGCTGCCGCTCGAGCCCTTCGAGGGGGTGCCCGACGCCGAGGCGGAAGTGTTCCGCTGGCTCGACCGCAACCGCGCCGAGCTCGAGCAGCTTCGCGCGGACTGCGACCCCGAGAGCCGCGCCTACCCCTACATCGAGGCGGTGCTCGACTACGCCGACGAGCTCGAGGCGCTCGGCCGCGGCTCGGTCGAGGCAGCGCGGCGCCTGCGCGCCGGGCTTCCCAAGGTGAACCGCAACGTCGGCCGCCAGTCCGATTTCGCCTCGCCGGAGCAGTGCCAGCGCTGGAAGAAGGAGCTGGCCGCCGAGTGGCAGGAGCTCGCCGGACGGGTGCCCGGCCAGATGGGCACGGAGGCGCTGCTCGCCGTGCTGCCGCTGGTCGAGGAGTTCGTGCGCGACTACGAGCAGGAGCGGCGCGCCGAGGGCGTCGCCGACTACGACGACCTGATCATCTGGTCGCGCGACCTCGTCCGCGACCGCCCCGAGGTCCGCGACTACTTCCGCCAGCGCTTCCGGGCGATCCTGATCGACGAGTTCCAGGACACCGACCCGATCCAGGTCGAGCTCGCGCTTTACCTGGCGAGCGACTCCGAAGACGTCGGGGAGTGGCGCAGGTTGCGCCCGGTGGACGGCAAGCTGTTCGTGGTCGGCGATCCCAAGCAGTCGATCTACCGCTTCCGCCGCGCCGACATCGCGATCTACGACGAGGTGAAGGCCGGCGCGCTCGACGGCTGCCACGAGCGGATCGAGCAGAACTTCCGCTCCGCGCCGCGCCTGATCGAGTGGGTGAACCGCGCCTTCGAGACGCTGTTCGAGGAGCGCACCGGCCTGCAGCCCGCGAGCGCCCCGCTCGTGCCCTCCCCCTTCCCCGAGGGGATCGAGCGCCCGCCCGTGGTGGTCGTGCGCGGCGAGTACCCCGAGGCCGACGCCGGCGCCGTCCGCGAGCGCGAGGCACAGGCGCTTGCGGCGGTCCTCCGGGAGGCGGTCACGGGCAACGAGCCCTGGATCGTGCGTGACAGCGGCACCGGCAGGCTGCGCGAGCCGACCTGGCGCGACGTCGCGATCCTGCTCCCGCAGCGCAGCGGGATCGAGGCGTTCGAGGAGGCCCTTGCTGCCGCCGGGATCCCGTACCGGCACGAGGGCGCGCGCGACTACTTCCAGCGCGACGAGGTCCGCGAGCTGATCTTCATCCTGCGCGCGATCGACGACCCGCGCGACCGCCTCAGCCTGGTCGGGGCGCTGCGCTCGGGCGCGTTCGGCTGCTCCGACGACGATCTCGTGATCCACCTCGCGACCGGGGGGACGCTCAGCATCTACTCGCGCGAGGAGAGCGAGTCCGAGCGGGTGGTGCAGGCGCTCGCGATGCTGCGCCGCTGGCACTACGACCGCGAGCGCCTCAGCGTGCCGCTGCTCGTCCAGCGGGTGATCTCCGAGAGCCGGCTGGTCGAGGTCGCGCTCACCGGCCGCGACGGCGCACAGGCGGCAGCCAACCTGCTCGCGATCGCAGAGCAGGCGCGCGCGTTCTCGTCGGCGCGCGGCGGCGGCCTGCGGCCCTTCATCCGCTGGCTCGCCGAGAACACCGAGCGCCGCTCCGCCGAGGTGGACGCCGGGATCGCCGAGGAGACTGACGAGGTCGCGCGGATCATGACCATCCACAGCGCGAAGGGCCTTGAGTTCCCGATCGTCGCGCTCGCGAACCTCGGAACCCAGCGCAACCCCGGCAAGGGCGCGGTGCCGCGCGAGGCCGAGTCGCGCCTGCATTTCCGGGTGAGCCGGAGCTTCGAGACGCCGGGCTACTCAGAGCGCTGGGACGAGGAGCGCGCGGCGCTGGCCTACGAGCAGATCCGCCTGCTCTACGTCGCGGCGACGCGGGCGCGCGACCACCTCGTGATCGGCGACTTCCGCGGCAAGCGTCCCGGACCACTGCTCGCCGCGCTCGACGAGGTCCTACCACAGGAGACCACCCACCGCGCCGAGGTGGACGGCGTGTGGATGCTCGAAGCGGACCGGCTCGAGCCGCCGGCGGCCGAGGCTGCGCAGGAGCGCCGTCCCGGCCGCCCGGCCGTCGAGCGCGCGCGCGAGGAGCGCGACCGCTGGTCGGACGAGCGCGAGCAGCTCATCAAGACCGCGCGCAAGGGCCTCGAGCTCGAGGTTGCATCGAGCGTCAAGCGCGAGCTGCGGCCGCTCGCCGCCGAGGCGTCCAGCGCGGACGCGACGCTGCTTGTGAGCGAGGGCCCGCCGCTTGCCGTGGGCGATGCGCTCCACAAGGTGATGGAGCGGATCACGCTCCCCGGCGCGGACGACCTCGAAATCTGGGCCGAGGCGGTGTGCGCGGAGTTCGGCATCCCGGGCTCAGCCGGCGACGTGATCGAGATGGCGCGCCGCTGCCTGGAGAGCCCGAGCGTCCGCGCTGCGATCGAGTCGGGCACCTGCCAGCGCGAGGTGCCGTTCACGCTCGCCTCCGAGCGCGGGTATACGGTCGGGAGGGTTGACCTCGTCGCCCGCAACGGCGATGGTCTAGTCGTCATCGACTACAAGACCGACGTGGTCACCGCGGAACGCGCCGCGGCCCACACCGAGGAGCATCACGGGGGGCAAGCTCAGATGTACGCCGAGGGCATCGAGACTGCGACCGGGCTCGCGGTGAGCCAGGTCGTCTTCGTGTACTGCCGGGCGGGCGCGGAGGTCGCGCTCAGGCCGGGGGAGGCGGGCTGGTGAGCCAGCTCTCCTGGCTCGCCTACTCGGAGACCGAGCGCAAGCGCACGCTCGAGGTGATCCACCTGCTCGGCGAGCAGGGCACGCGCGACGAGCTTGGGATCGGCCGGATCCGCGACGCGCTCGCCGAGCGCCTCTTCCCGGGGACGAGCACGATCCAGACCCGGGCTCGCTACTTCCTGCTGATCCCGTGGATCTATCTACGTCTGGAGGCGCGCTCCCCGATCGCGAACGCGGCCGGCGAAGCGCGGTGGCACGAGCTGCGGTTGCTCGACGCGCTGCTTGAGAACGCCAAGGACGACGGCTCCCGCGCGGGAATCATCGGGCAGCGTGCCCGCCAGGGCCTCGCCACCCTGCCGAGCGCGATCTACTGGAACGGACTGCGTAGCTGGGGGATCCTGCGCTATCCGGGCGAGCGGCGGTCCTACCACCGCCTGCTGGAGACCGCCGACCTGCGCCATCCCGAGCGCGACGACGACGGCACCCTGCGCCTCGGCGCGCTCGATCGCAACTGGGACCCCGATCTGCCCGAGCCCCCGCGCGACATCTACGAGGGCGCGACGCTCGAGCTCGCTCCACACGAAACCGAGTACCTGCGCGAACGCATCCGCCACTCCCACGGGAACTCGGCGCTCGCGGAGCTGCTCGATGCGCCCCTGCCGGACGAGCTCCCGCCCTACGTGTGGGAACTGCCTGCCGAAGCGCTGAATCTGCTCTCGGCCGAGAACCGACACGCCGTCGAGCAAGCCGAGCTCTTCTCGCTCGGGATGCACGGCGCCGCGCTCCTCTACAACCACATGCTCGCCAGCGCGCGCCAGCATCCGGAGTGGATCGAGGGCTACGAGGAGCGCTTTGCGAGCTGGTGTGCGCTCGCGCAGGTGAACCTCGAGCGGCTGCGCGCATGGCGCGAGGGGATCGAGGAGCTCTGGGCGATCGTCAACTCGGTCAACCCACGGGCGCCGAGCGAGCGAGAGCGCCGCTTCGTCGAAGCCTGGCTTGACCTGGCGCTGGCTGATCCCACCCCGTCACTGCTCGAAAGCGAGTACGCGCGAACGCTGATCGCCGACCGCGAACGCACGCTCAAGGGACGCAACGCACCGCTCGCCAACCGCAGCGCGCTGGAGGCGTGGGGCGGCAGCTCCGGCTCGGAGCGGCTCAGCTTCCGCTGGCCGACAGCTCGGAGCTACCTGCTCGACCTCCAGCTCGCTGCGCCCGAGCCCGTCCAAGGGGGACAAATTGCTGCGGCCTGACGACCGGATGCTCCTGCACGAGGCGCTGCGCCCGGATCCCGGGTTCGAGCTCGACCACGCCCTGATCACCACGTACTCCCTGGATCTCACCGCGCTGCTTTCGGTGCCGCTGGCGCTCACCTTCCACGACTGGCGCGAGGCGGACGACGGGCAGCCGAGCGTCGACCCGATCGGGCTCCTCGAGGCGCTTCGCGCGAACGCCGAGAAGCTCACGGTCGTCTGCCAGGCAGGGCAGATCGCCGTGCCCGCGCCGCAACAGCAGAACGTCTTCGCCTTCCTCGAGGACGCGGTGATCCAGGTGACCGCGCCCAAGGGCGGCGTCTTCCACCCGAAGGCGTGGGTGCTGCGCTTCTCCAGTCCCGCCGACGACGAGGTGCGCTACCGGTTCCTCTGCCTGAGCCGCAACCTCACCTACGACCGCTCCTGGGATGTCGCTCTGCGCCTCGACGGCAAGCTGCGCCCCGGCGAGCGCAAGGTGAAGGCCAGCGCGGGCGCCGCCCGGTTTGCTGCCGGCGTCGCCGGGCTCGCCGCCAATACGGCGCTGCCAGCCGACGAGGAGCGGTTGCGCGAGCTCAGGCGCCTCGCCGACGAGCTCGCCCGCGTCGAGTTCGAGCCGCCCGAGGAGTTCGAGGAGCTCAGGTTCCACCCCCTCGGGCTCGGGCACAGAAGCGCCGATCCGTTCGACGTCCGCCGCGATCGCACGCTCGTCATCTCGCCCTTCCTGACCGCCGGCACGCTCGAGAGGCTCGCCGAGGCTGGCCCGTGCATCGTGGTGAGCCGGCAGGAGTCGCTCGACGAGCTGCCCGGCAAGACGCGCGAGGTTCTCGAGCAGAGCTACGTGCTCGACCCGGCCGCCGACGCTGAGCCACTCGACGCCGACGCAACCGCGGAGGGCACCGACGGCCAGCCGGTCGTCTCGTTCAGCGGGCTGCACGCCAAGGCATACGTCGCCGATTGCGGGTGGGACGCCTGGGTGTGGGTGGGGTCCGCAAACGCGACCGAAGCTGCGTTCTCGAGCAACGTCGAGCTCCTCGTCGAGCTCTTTGGCAAGAAGAGCCGGTGCGGGATCAACGCCATCCTGGGCGCCGACGGGGAGGCGGGCTTGCTCAACCTGCTTCAGACCTACACCCCGGACGAGCATGCCGAGCCGGACGAGGACAAGCGCAAGGCGGAGCGCCTCGCCGATGCCGCGGCTCGCGCCCTCGGCGCCCATGGGATCGAGCTGCGGGTGACACGGACGGACGGCGCGTTCGCGCTGACGCTGGATGCCCCCGGGGATCTTGCACTCGAGCCCGGCGTCACCGTCACGGCGCGGCCGATCACACTCGGGGCGGAGAAGGCACGTGAATTGACGCCGGCGTCGCCGCTGAGCTGGGAGGGGCTCGAGGCGCGCCAGATCAGCGCCTTCCTCGCACTGGAGGTGACCGCGCGCCACGGCTCCGCCGAGTGCACCCGGCGAGCGACGGTACGCGCGCGGCT
>DATCLC010000088.1:0-1572 GCA_036564135.1 Solirubrobacterales bacterium | reverse complement strand
CCACGACGGCGAGCACTACCGCGTGCACGGCGCGCGGCCGGGCCCGCCGCCCCGGCACCGCATCGGGCTGTGGGTGGGCGCCTACGGGCCGCGCATGATGCGGCTCGCGGGCCGCCTCGGCGACGGCTGGCTGCCCAGCCTCGGCGGCAACTACCTTGCCCCCGGCGACGTCGCGCCGCGGGTGCGGATCCTCGAGGAGGCGGCGCGCAAGGCGGGTCGCGACCCGGCCGAGATCCGGCGCGTCGCCAACGTCGGCCTCGGCGCCTCCGAGGGCATCCGCGACCCCGCCGAGATCGCCCGCGCGGCCGAGCTCGGCTTCGACACGGCGCTGGTCAGCGTGCCCGCCGAGGACCCGGTCGGCTACGTACGCCGCCTCGGCGAGGAGCTCGCGCCGCGGGCGCGCGAGCTCGCCGGCGGGCTCGGATAGTCGGCCAGCCGGGTCGGAGCCGCCCCCACCCTCTGGTAGATCTCGCGCCGCCCGCGCTCGCGGGCAAATCGCCGCCGGCGCGGTACGGACGGCGAAGCTCGCGGACGGGGCGGTCACGGCCGAGAAGCTCGCGCCGGAGGCGATCCCGGAGTTCGAGCTCGAGCCCGGCGCCGTGACGACGGACCACCTGGCGGACGGCGCGGTCACGCAGGCGAAGCTCGCGGGCGACGCGGTCGGCGCGCAGCAGCTCCAAAACGGCGCCGTCCAGGCCGGCAAGATCGCCGACGGCGCCGTCACGCTGACCAAGATGGGCGGCCCCGGGATCGTCTACTCGGACCCCGGGGCCACGCTGACGGTCGGCGCCCAGAGCTGCGCCTCGATCAACGTGCCCTCCGTCGGGCAGAACGTGAACAGGGGCGATCTGCTCATCGCCTCCTACGTGGGCTCCGCAGGCCTGCCGAGCGGCCTCTACGTGCCGCTGACCACCGCCCGCGACGACGGCGTGGCGCAGATCCTGGTCTGCAACCACACCGGGTCCGCCATCACGCACTCCGGCGGGATCGAGTTCAGGGTCCGGATCGTGAAGGGGTAGGGATGCCAGGTCCGGGGGATGTTTCTGATCCGGATCACGAAGGCGTCGCAACCGCGCGCGGCCGCGAGGCGCCTAGCGCGTGCCCGGGTCGCCCGTCAGCGCGTGGCCGCGGGCGCGCGCTCGGCGGCCCGCGCCAGGCCCGCCGCCGTCGCCCGCACGAAGCGCTCGAGCACGCCCCGCATGAGCCCGCCGGGGACGGGGAAGCGCCCGCGGAACCGCGAGCTCCAGCGGATCTCGGTGCCGCCGTCGTCGGTGGGGATCAGGGTCACGTCGGCGCTGTAGCTGCTGATCGGAAGGCCGGACAGCAGCTCGTAGCTGAGCCAGGCCGGCTCGTGCGCCGCGATCACGCGCTCGCGCGTGATGAGCCCGCGCCGCTTGAACCTGCGGATCGCGCCCACCCCCTGGCCGCCGTCGTCAGCGGGGCGCTCGAGTTCGGCGCTGTCGAAGTCGGCCCAGTCGCTCCAGGTCTCGACGTCGGCGAGCAGGCGCCAGACCGACTCCGGTGGCGCGGACGAGGTCGCCCGCGCCGAGATCTCATACACCTTGCCCAATC
>DATCLC010000087.1:0-2270 GCA_036564135.1 Solirubrobacterales bacterium | reverse complement strand
AACCGCGGCGTCCTGCACGACGACGAGGGACGGATCGTCCGCAGCTACCAGATCGAGCGCTGGATCACCTGCCTGCTCGAGTACAAGGGGCGCCGCCGCGAGCTGATGCGCCCCGGCTTCTACACCGAGCTCTTCTTCTGGGACGAGGCGACCGCGCTCGCCGCCGGGCACCGGCCCTGCGCCGAGTGCCGCCGCGAGCGCTTCGAGGAGTTCCAGGCCGCCTGGGTGCTCGGCAACGGCGCCCGCAACGGCCTGCCGCTCGCGAGCGAGATCGACCGCGACCTGCACCGCGAGCGGCTCACCGACGACGGGTGTAAGCGCACCTTCGCGGCCACCCTCTCCGAGCTCCCCGACGGAGTCTTCGTCGTCCAGGGCGGCGAGGCCTGTCTGGTGTGGGAGGAGGAGCTCTGGCCCTGGACGCCGGGCGGCTACGGCGAGCCGGTCGAGCTCGATCCCCTCGCGCGCGTGCCCGTACTCACCCCCGAGCCCACGGTCGCGGTGATCGCCGCGGGCTACGTGCCGGAGGTGCGCCTGCCGCAGCGCGCCGCTGAACACCGGCACGCCGAACCCGAATACGCGGGTTAACCGAACCATCCGCGGGCGCCCCCGCGGCTAGGCTGCTTCGCTGGGTCCCATGAGCGAGCTCGCGATCGAAGCAACCGGCCTGCGCAAGGTCTACAGGGACGTGGAGGCGCTCCGCGGCGTCGATCTGCGGGTCGAGCGCGGGACCGTGCTCGGCGTCCTCGGCCCGAACGGCGCCGGCAAGACCACTGCCGTGCGCATCCTCACCACGCTGCTTCCGCCCGACGGCGGCACCGCCAACGTGATGGGCTACGACATCGAGCGCGACGCGAAGAAGGTGCGCGCGACGATCGGCCTCGCCGGCCAGTACGCGGCCGTCGACGAGAACCTCACCGGCTTTGAGAACCTCGAGATGGTCGGCCGCCTCTACCACCTCGGCAAGCAGCGCTCCCGAGAGCGCGCCACCGACCTGCTCGACCGCTTCGAGCTCGACGAGGCCGGCGATCGCCTGGTGCGCACCTACTCGGGCGGCATGCGCCGGCGGCTGGACTTGGCTGCGGCGTTGGTCGCCGACCCGCCGCTGATCTTCCTGGACGAGCCCACCACGGGTCTTGACCCGCGCAGCCGCAACAACCTCTGGCGCACGATCGAGGGGCTCGTCGCCGACGGCACGACCGTGCTGCTCACCACGCAGTACCTCGACGAGGCCGACTACCTGGCCGATCGGATCGTCGTGCTCGACCACGGCCAGGTGATCGCCGAGGGCACCGCCGACGAGCTCAAGGCGCGCGTCGGCCGCGCGGCGATCCAGGTGACCCTGGAGAACCCCGAGCAGAAAGAGGCCGCGGTCGCCGCGCTGCAGGCGATCGCCGCGGAGCCGCCTAGCGCGAACGGCACCGTCGTCACCGTGCCGATCGAGCGCCGCGACGGGGCGATCGCCGAGGCGGTGCGCCGCCTCGACGACGCCGGGATCGCCGCCGAGGACCTCGCGATCCGCCGGCCGACGCTCGACGACGTCTTCATCGCGCTCACCGGCCACGCCGCCGAGCACGAGAACGGGGCCGGCGAGGAGGGCGAGGGCTGATGGCAACTCTCGTCGCCGACAGCCTCGTGCTCGCGCGCCGCAACCTGATGCGCATCGTGCGCGCGCCCGATCTGCTCACCGCCTTCACGGTGCAGCCGATCATGTTCGTGCTGCTCTTCGTCTACGTGTTCGGCGGGGCGATCGCGGTGCCCGCGGCGTTCGACAATTACGCCGACTTCCTGATCCCCGGCATCGTCGTGCAGAACATGGCGTTCGGCGGGTTTGCGACCGCGCTCGGCCTCTCCGAGGACCTCAAGAAGGGCCTCATCGACCGCTTCCGCTCGCTACCGATGGCGCCCGCCGCGGTGCTCGCGGGCCGCACCTTCGCCGACATCGCGACCAACACACTCGGCCTCGTGATCCTCGTGACCGTCGGCCTGATCGTGGGCTTCGGCTTCAACAACTCGATCGGCGAGGTCCTGCTCGGCTTCCTGCTGATCATGCTGCTGGGCTACGCCTTCTCGTGGGTCTTCGCCTACATCGGGCTGGTCGCGAGCTCGCCGGAGGCCGCCAACTCGTTCGGCTTTTTGGCGATCTTCCCGCTCACCTTCCTCTCCTCGGCGTTCGTGCCCCCGGACACGATGCCCGCCGCGCTTGAGGCGTTCGCCGAGGTGAACCCGTTCACGACGGTGGTCGACGCGCTGCGCTCGCTGTGGCAGGGCAC